>JAKQPD010000019.1 GCA_029564935.1 Bacteroidota bacterium | reverse complement strand
AGTATGGCAGGATTTACCGTAAATTCGTTTGATCTCGGCAACTGGATAGTTACTGCCGGCGCGAGGTTCAATACTTATGTAATAAAAGTTGATGATGAGGCCCTTGGCCTGACGAAACTGACACCTTCCGCACTGGTGGGCAATCTTGCTCTTTTAAGAAAGCTCAGCAGTACGTCAAATCTCTTCGCATCACTGAATACCGGCTTCAGGGCGCCTAATATTGATGACCTCGGTACACTCGGGATAGTCGATTTCAGATATGAGACCCCGAATCTCGACCTTAAACCGGAAAGCTCCGTCCAGTACCAGATCGGATACAAATACCTTGACAGGAAGGTGAGGGGAGAGGTTTATATTTACCGTAATCAACTGTACAATCTGATAACAAGAAGCAGGGTTGGCGAGCAATACATTGAGGAATATCCTGTATATCAGAAGGAAAACAGCGATAAATCATATATACAGGGTGTTGAGACTTCCTGGGATTATGATTTCAGTAATTCATGGAGTTTTCATGGCGATATAACCTATACTTATGGCCAGAACATAACAAAAAATGAACCTGTAAGACGGATTCCCCCTTTGTTTGGAAGAATTGCGGCAGAATATAACCAGGGGAGCTGGCTGGTGAATGTTGAATGGCTTGCAGCAGCAAAGCAGAGCCGTCTGGCGCAGGGAGATAAAGATGATAACCGTATTCCCGAAGGGGGCACCCCCGGATGGAGTGTTTTCAATATTAACAGTAGTTATACCTGGAAATTCATTACCGTTGATCTGAGCTTAAGGAACATTCTTAATGCTGATTACCGTTACCACGGTTCAGGTGTTAACGGATATGGAAGATCGCTTTTACTGACGGTGGGGGTAGAGATCTGATAAAATCCTAAATCTGAAGATCTACGTATTTTAGTATGTCTTTTAACACCTTTATAAAGTGTGAGTCAATTGTCCTGTGTACTCACAGCGCATATTAATCTCTGACACAACGGACAGACATCCCCCCCCTCTTATAGCCGTAGCTGGAACTGTTTAGAGCGCTGCTATTGGTAAGAATACCGTGGTACCATGCGTAGGTTGCATCGCTCTCCGTTGTGCTCCACCAGCCGGTGCTGTTGCCAATGTTGAGGAAATTCCCATTGACAAGACGAACGCCGCCCGGAAGGGCTGTAAAGCCTGTTTCGTTGGTTGCTCCGACGATGGGAATGACCCAATGAGTAGTACCTATTTCTTTTAGCTTGCCTCCGGCAACACTCGCACCGCCAAGATAATCAACTAATTCTGTCCATTCAGCATTGCTGGGCAAATGCCAGCCTGTCGGGCATACACCTTTTACTCCGCTTGGGTTCGCTGTACTGCTTGCAGAGCCTGCCATGGCCGCCGGCCAGTTGTATAATGCGCCATAGGTAGTGTAATTGGCTGTAGCTTTAGCAGTGGCTACAACTGTGCCATCGTAACCATAAACATAGTAATAAGGCGTTTTGCTTGATCCTGTACCGGGACCTACTACGGCAGGTAAATACTTCAGGTTTTCTGCCATCCAGGTTTGAGTACCTATTTTGACTACTGGATAATTATTTGCATCACCATCAGTACAGGCAATAAATGTAAAAACAAGTGTTTTGTCTGCCCCGGGTATATCTGTTATTACAGTGCTGTAATTTCCCGATATACCGGTAAACTTAAGCACGTTTCCGTTTGTATATGGCATATCAATTGTACCTTCGGCTCCTTTGCTTTCAGATTTTTCCCTTACAACTGACGATATTCCGTCACCTTCCTTTTCAATACTGATTGTTCCGCCTTGTTTTGCCACGCTCAGCAATTGCTTAGATAAATGATAATTACTCCCTTTCACGCTGATCAGGTATAAGCCATATTTAAATCCGGACAAGGTGAATTCTATTCCGTTTTTTTCCAGATAATTCTGTTTCTGGAATAATTCCCTTCCGGTCAAATCAATTACAGTAATCACGGCTTCTCCCGCAACAGGAACATTAATCTCCATTAATGAATTCTCATTTATTGGATTAGGGTAGATTTTTATACCTGATGAATTTTTGTTCTCAACGGAATAAATATCTGTTGCCTGGGTTAGATGCAAAATGTCATTTCCGTTTAAAGTGAGAGTAGCTCCTGAGTTTAAGTTCTCAACTCTGACACTGTTTACAGTTGTAGATTCACCCGTTCCTTCAAATGAAATACGGTAATTCTGGGCATTAACTGTTAAAGTAATGCAAAAAAGGATCGTAACCGATATCTTTTTCATTGTGCTTCATTTTATAGCAATTTAAGATTTATTTTTCATATGACATGAGTTATAGATGTGTTTATCCTCCTGTATTGTTCATCAAACCATTATATTCTCCAGGTGTCTGAAATGAACGAAACAAGAGATTTTTTGTCGCTTTTAATGAACCCTTAGCAGATTTAGTCAGCGAAGAATCAATGCATATCTGAACTTCAATATTGAAACGGAGTTAGCTTTCAATTTCTGCAAATCGGTCTTCAGATTGGAATTTCAGGTAGAAAAGCTCTCTTTACAGACTATGGAGATAGATATCTGATTAAATCCAGTATCTGAATATCTACGTTTTTTATACGGATTATAATTCGTTTTTTAATCTCTCTGATATAAATAATAAAGCAGCAAACAGATCAGAAACCTCACTGGTAATATTATTAGAAGTTTGTCATGTCGATCCGGAAGGATTCTTCGCTTCACTTCGTTACGCTCAGAATGACAGGCATTTATACAGAAATTAGGGGGAGGGAAGCCGGGGCGTTTTGCCGGTACTTTTCTTAACAAACTAAATCTAATTCAAAACGCCCCGGCTTCCCTCCCCCCCTTGACAAATATTGAATTGTCATTACGAATGAAGCCAAAACTGAGCTTGCGAAGGTTTGGCGTAATGAGAAATCTTTTTGATTTCAGAAATTTTCCAATGAAAAGATATCCTAAAAAAGTTCCTTTCATTAAAGGTTGCAGATGAAATTGTGATCTGTAATCTAGATCAAAGCCATTATAATACGTATTATAATACGTATTATAATACGTTTTTAAATACGTAGATATTATTAGTAGTATTAGTTCATTTGAACAACGTAATATACATTAAAACAAGTAAATATTAAATGATGATTAATTGAATGGGCTATCCCTGATTTCATTAAATGGGATTTCAATATCGTCAACGTTGGTCCTTTTTTCAGAAGAGCCTGACTTCTTATGATCCATCAAATCTTTCATTCCTTTAAAGTCATGGTAATGCGTAGAATAAGATTTTTCTATGTTATAACTTATTGATTTACTGAAGATAAGTTTCCGTTTTGGTCCTTTACCATATTTGTTATAGATGGTTACGGATTCCTTAAGACCTAACTTCCTCCCGGTTTGTCTGATTATCCTGTTTATAGAAGACAATTTTCCCAGGTTTACCATTATAACTTTTTCCAGAAATTCCACTTTACCAAATCTCCAGGCTTCATAATCTTTTTTGGATAGATACCCCAGTTCAATTAATATGTCAACAGGGCACATATACCCTTTTTCCCTGATAAGCCGCCAGGAAATACC
>JAKQPD010000406.1 GCA_029564935.1 Bacteroidota bacterium | reverse complement strand
AAACTGATAATAAAAGAGCTTTTATACAGGAAAGGCAGCTCACTTGTTATTTTGCTTACAGTTATAATCGCCAGTACCGTGTCGGTTGCAATTTATTCCCTTAGCAAAGCCAGTGAAAATGAGACCCGGAAGATAATGCGCGAGCAGGGCCTCAACCTTTATATCTTCCCGAAAGGAACAAACCTGATAGATTTCTATTCTTCAAACAATACGCCGACCTTTCCTGAAAACTATGTAGATGTTCTTGCTGAATCAAAAACTTTCGATGCTGTACGGCATCTTACGGGTATGCTTCAGGTTAAATATCCGGGATGGAGAGATCCGAATGGATCAGTCCATCAGATTCTGCTCATTGGATACAGGGATGAAGCGATGCAGCGATTCCTTCCTAAACAGGAGATAATGGGTACCGATGTGGCCAAAGGAACAGTTCATGCAGGTTCACTTCTGTCAAGAAATATTCCTGAAGGATCACCCTTTACAATAACCGGGAATGACGGTAAACAATACACATTTGAAATAGCAAAAAGACTTACTGAAGGGAAGGGGATGATCGATCAGGGAGTAGCTTTCAACCTTCATGATCTGCAGATAATCCTGGGCATGGAAGGACAGATCAACAAAATTGAAGCTCTGGGTTGTGTTTGTCATGACGGCCGTATCAATAATGCCCGTAAACAGGTACAGGCAATTTTTGCCGATCTTGAAGTGACTGAAATGTCAAGCATTGCCGATGCCCGTGAGAACCAGAGGCTAATGATGAATAAGTACGGAGCATTTATTATTCCGTTCATAATTATTACATGTCTGCTTATAACCGGGCTGCTCTTTTATCAGAATGTTACAGGCCGGCGGCATGAAATAGGTCTGATGAAGGCAATGGGTACCGGTAATGACGGTATATTGATAATGTTCCTCACAAAGGCATTTATACTCGGACTGATTGGCGGGATCATTGGTTTCTTTGCCGGCACATGGATTGCAGAATATTTCGGTAAAGAGATATTCATGTTTACAGCCGGGGATATTAAACCTTTATGGAATCTTTTCATTTATACAATAATTATTTTCCCGGTATTGTGGATGATTGCAAGCTGGGTGCCGGCGCTAAGGGCTACTCAGATTGATGCGGCAAGGACTTTGAGCGAGGAATAGTAATGTTGGAAACGGATTGCTTCGTCGTCCCGCTTTTATACGCCGTAGGTTTACCGAAGGCGTATGGCGGGACTCCTCGCAATGACGGGAACAAGGATGGATCTTTACTAATTAAGATATGTTGGGAATAAGGAAAGTAACTAAGAAATACTACAAAGGAGCGATGGAGTTCACAGCTCTGGATAATGTATCCCTGGAGATCAGAAAGGGTGATTATATAGTAATTTCAGGACCAAGCGGGGCAGGGAAGTCAACTCTTCTGTATATAGCCGGCGGAATGATACGTCCGGATTCGGGTGAGGTCTTATATAATGGCGGGAATATATACAACCTGGCTGCTAAAGAAAAAAATGAATACAGGAAAAAACATGTCGGATTTGTATTTCAGCAATTTCACCTGATGCCTTTTCTGACTGTTAAAGAAAATATTATGCTGGCCTGTTATGAAAAATCTCTGTGTGCCAAAATTGATACGCTGATGGAGCAATGCTCCTTAACGGGCCTCAGGGATAAGTATCCCTCCGAACTGAGCGTCGGCGAGAAACAACGCACTGCATTCCTCAGGGCAATTATTACTGAACCCGAGATACTCCTCGCGGATGAACCAACCGGAAATCTCGATCCTGCAAACAGTGAGATTTTAATGTCACTTATGAATGATTTTAACAAAAAAGGGGGTACTATTTTACTGGTTTCTCATAGTCCGGAAGCTTCGAAATACGCTCAAAAGAAGATTAGTCTGATTAATGGTAAAATTGTTATTAACCACTGAGTTACACTGAGTATGGCACGGAGTTAAAATAATGAACTTCCGTGTAAACTCCGTGATGACTCCGTGTTCCTCCATGGTAAAAATCTAAAAGGTTATGAAAAGACATAAATTCGGATCTTCAGCGATCACATTGTTCTTAATACTTCCCGGGATTATAATGTTCTGCTATCCTGTGAGTGCACAGCTATCGCCCGAGCCAAAACCCGGAGTTATGGCAGGACAGGCTGTACACAGTATGGTATCGAAAGAACCCGGATTGTTGTTTTATCTGTCCGGCGATCAGGAGTTTAGCGCAAACTTTGCTGCAGGGGGACAAACGGATCCAAATTTTCTGAAGGATGTCACTATCATTCCTGACGGGGCGGTCGGAAAAGGATTCAGGGCTGAGGATACTCAACTCATGTCATACTGGGCTCCCGGAAATATTTTCGCCCAGCGGGGAACGCTCTCTTTTTTCTGGCGTTCACATTATCCCGCCGGACCGACTCCTTTCCCTGTCTTTCGTGTCGGATATGCCGATCACTCAAGCTGGGATATGATATGGCTGAGAATTGACTATAATGGCTCCGGTTTCGATGCCTTTGTTACAGATATCGGCCTTGCAAGGACACGCGTGTCGTGGTACACGGAAAATTTTCCTCCTGCAGATAAATGGATCCATATAGCCCTTTCATGGGATGAGACTGAAGGCATACGATTCTATGTCGACGGGAAAATGGTCGCCCGACAAACGGTTAACGGATCTGTTTATGATGCCGGTCTTGACCAGTTTGGTCCCCATTCCCGTATTATAAGCCCCTACCAGGTACAGAGCGCCTACTGCTTTTCCCGCGGAGGCGACGTGGATGAGATAAGGATCTATGACAGAATGCTTCCTGATGAGAGTATCCTTTTACTTGCTGCCGGAAAAAGCCTGAGAAAATTAGCGCCTTTCAGACGTGATCTTTCAGTAGAAAAATGGCGTGGTGAATGGTGGCTGAGAAACGGATGGAACATTCCGAATCCGCCGCCACCCTTGCTTCCTTCATCAGAAACAGCTGTAAGGAAGGTCGATATACACGATGCACTTGACATAAAACGTTGGTACTGGAAAGCGAATGACGGTATAAGGGAAACAACATGGCCGGCTGTATATAATATGTCACGACTGCCGGGCAGATATGATTATTTTGTTCTGCCCGACTGGGATTGTTATTCCGGCTCCGGCCAGACAGTAAGGTTCACTCTTCCGGACGAGCAGTGGAATCGTATCGAGATGTGGGGCAAAGCCTGGGGCCAGCTTACCCTGGAAGATGATAAGGAGCCCGATTTTACTTTCGGTGTCAGAAGACAGGATCAGATAAAATCATTTCATCATCTCTCTGAACCGCAAAAGGGCGGTGTTGTCCGTTTCGATAATGCCCTTATCGAAGAACCAATCGGGTCATTTGAAGTTTATAATATTTCTAGTGGAAGCGCACCGGAGAGATCTGTAAGTGAAACATTCATCGCAGAACCTTTTATGGTGACCCCTGAAAATAAATCCCTGAATGAGGTTATCTCTTTCATCAAAGGACGGTATCCGGCAGATGAAAGGGCTATGATGACCGGCGTGCGGGAAGGAAGTGCCGGTAAATCCGCAAAAGGAAATCCGGATAATGACATGCTGCCTTTTATACATATATTGATACCATATACAGCAAATAAGGACAGAGGACTTGACGGGATTGAAATAAGATTGCCTTCGCTGAATGTCAGCCCGACACACAGTGGTGTATATCCTGTTAATATAAGGATAAAGGATCCTTTATGGCCAATGCGCGATCTGGCTGATTTCAGTTTCTCTGTCAGACCAGGTGAGGCTCCCGTATTATGGATAGATACACGCGACAGGATACTGCCTCCGGATAAGGCTCTGTACCTGACCATTGCCGGAGCCGGGGATGATCTTACGGCTGAAATGCTTTCAGGAACAAAGGTCAGGCTGGTATTTAAAACTGCAGAGAACTCGTTAAATGAACATGTTACGGATCGTTTCACCCAGGTACGTGATCTGTATGCACATATTGTTGAAGAGAGACCTGTTACCCCCAGATTAAATCTTTATAACCGTTTTATAGCGGATTGTAACGACCTGTTGTCGGTAAAACCCGATCACTGGCTTGCACAGACATACAGGTATGCACTCACCGGGGAAAACAGACCGGAATATAAAATTCCTGAAGTCCCTGAGGGTATTCCTGAGTGGGCATTCCTTCAGATAGAATATCTCAAAAAGCTTGAAAAGATAGCATCATATTATATTGATAACAGGCAGATAGCCAACGGGGAATTCGGGGGCGGCCTTTCTGATGACGGTGATCTGACAAATATGTGGCCGGGTATGGCTTTTCTGGGTATTGATCCTGATAAATTACTTAAATCGCTCCTGCTGCAAATGTCAGCCTACTATGATCAGGACCGTCCTTCAAATGAATCCGGACTGAAACAGCGTAGTCTGCCTTTGTTTACAAACGGACTGGCTACCATTTTTACTGATGAACTGCATTCGCTTGAAGAAGGAATCCAGGTAGTCGCTCAATGTATGCTTCTTGATTACGGAAATCCTCTGCATATTGAACGCGGAATGGAAACAGCCTCCAGGATGCTGAACGATATTACACAGGTTAATGAAAAAGGTCATCGTCACTTCAGATCAAGATTTTACAGCGGAACACGAATTGCCGGAGAAGATCCATGGCAGTGGTCCGTTAATCATTCCTATCACGTCCTCCAGCCTGCATATCTGCTTGCCCGCTATAACGGCAACCCGCAGCTTATAAAAATGATCACTGAACTTGCTGATGCTTTGCTTGAACATTCTAAAGACGGGAAATTACTTACCGAAATTAATTTTTCAACCGATGAGTCGAGGGACGATACGGGAAACAGGGGCAAGCCATGGTCGTTATTCCTGGCAGCATGGAAGCTCACAGGTGATAAGAAATACATGGAACCTCTTCCACAGAACTTCTTTTACAAACGGGAATTTAACAGGAAAAAAATTGCAGATAATTACAGGAATGAAATATCAAACCTCGGGATCCGCGAATATATAAATACTGAAGGAAGCGTATGGATCGACAGGATATCATCATTCAACCCGGTAATTCAGGAAGACCGTCTGGGAGGGGTTGCGTTAACAAGAACAAATATCCTTTATCCCATGAATCGTGTAAGCTGGAAATTTAAGGCGCCGGCTTCATGGGAAAGTACAGCTGTATTTGTTCAGGAGTCCGGACCGGAAAAGTTAAAGATAATAGCATATAATCTGGAAAATGATCCTGTGAAGGCTGAAATGACCCTCTGGGATGTTATTCCGGGAAAGTGGAGCATGACTGTGGGCATTGATACGGATGATGATCAGAAACCCGATTATGACCTCAGTGAATCATCTGTTGTTGCAGGCAGGGGAGAGTCTATGGAACTTAATTTTGTGCCCCGAAGAAACACTATAATAATACTTGAGCTTAAAGAACCATCGGATCAGGGATACTGGGAACTTCCGGATATTGCCATCGGCAAAGAGGATATAACGGTTTCAGAAAATGAAATTACAGTTCGTGTACATAACATCGGAGCAATAATTTCTCCGGAAACTGAAATAGCTGTTACGGATGCGAAAGGAAAACGGATTGGTTCCGCATCAGTACCTGCCATTGATGCACCGGCCGATCTAAAACCAAAGCATACAGATATCAGGATCGCCATTCCTTCGGGGAACGGTCATTCTGCCGCAAAATTTGAACTTGATCCTGACCATAAGATAAATCAGATCACCCGTAAAAACGACTCAATAAGCTATTAAATCCTTACAGTGCCCCCCATAGCCGTTAACTTAAGAAATATTGTAATAAATATAACTATTGTAATCATTTGCAATATTGGTAAGTAAGTTTCCCATCCTTTTTAAGGAGGGGTGGCCGGGATTGCTGATTTTGAAACGTTTACAAGAATACTTTCCCGGCCGGGGTGGTTAAAACGGACTTAGTAAACGTAAAACTTTTTTTCTCAGAATAATATAAACCACCCCGGCCAGAATATATATCTCTACACACTAGGTGATTTTGTGGTCTGGCCACCCCTCCTTAAAAAAAAGGAGGGGAAACTTTTCTCCCCAAAACTCCGGTTGACAGCCATGCCGCACCCCCTGACCCCCTAACCCCCTGACCCCCTAACGCCCTAACACCCTAACGCCTTAACGCCTTAACGCCGTAACGCCATAACACCCTAACGCCCTAACACCCCTGCGCCGTTTTGCCGTTGCGCCTCTGCGCCCCTGCGCCATTGTGCCCCTGTGTGCCCCTGCACCCCTGCGCCGATACGTATTTATACCCCATTCAAAATAGGTCTTAATCCTCTTACCTGGTCTTCAGTATATCAATACTTTTGTTCTGATTAATCAGAAGGAAATAAATCCAGGGAATGCAGAATTACCATGAAATGCTCATGCAGGATATAAGGTTCGAAGAAGGACTTAATGCCTGTATGAATTGCGGTGTTTGTACAGCCATCTGTCCCGCAGCGGAATTTTATGATTACGATCCGAGAAAAATTGTAGATCTGGTTCAGTCGGGTGATAATGCAGAAATTGAAAAGCTTCTGAAGTCGGAGACCATATGGTATTGCGGAGAGTGCATGTCGTGTAAAACCCGCTGCCCGAGAGGTAATACCCCGGCTCTGGTTGTAATGGCGCTAAGAACTCTTTCCCAGAAGCTCGGATTCTTTACAGAATCTGAAAAAGGCAGACAACAATTCGCAATAAAACGTACCGTCGGTGAAAATATCTTCAAATACGGCTATTGTGTTGCAAGCTATGCTGTCAGCCCGGAAATGCACGCTGAACAGGGCCCGATCTGGAAATATATCCTCGATAACAGCACAGATGTTTTTGAACGAATGGGCGGACATATAGATGAGCTCGGTGCAGGGCCATTAAGAAAGATCCCGGAGGATGCCAAAACAGAACTGAAGAAGATATTTGAAGTCACCGGAGGAATGGATTTTTATAATGACATTGAACGACATTCAAAGAAAAAAGCTGCGGAAATGGGACTTCAGTTCAGTGACAAAGGAATAGACAACGAATATTTCATTGAAGTATTCACTGCAAATAAAAAAGATCATCATAATAAATAATTCACTTATGCAACAGGATGGCAAGAAAAGGATATGGTCAGATTATCAGAAGGAAATAGCAGATGATCATTTTTTCTATGTGAGATCATGTATCAGACAAAGCTTCTTCCCCGGATCCGAACAGTTTTTCCTTCACTTCATGAGGGATATTCTCGGGAAAGACGTTTATGAAAATCCTTCTCATACAACATGCACCGGAATAGGTTACCACGGTGATGTTGTTCCTCTGGCAACAATAATGACTGTTGTAGCAAGGCATTTTGCCCTGATGAAAGAGTCGGGGTACAAAAATATTGCCATCTCATGTGTAACATCATTTGGTATTTATACCGAAATAATAGAAACCTGGAAACATTTTCCCGAAGAGCTTGAAAAGACACGCGAATACCTTTATAAAGCTACAGGCCGTGAGTTTGATGTTCCTGAGAATATGGCACACACAAGTGATATTATCTATAAATTCAGGAATGAAATAGCAGAAAAGGCTAAATATAAGCTTATAAACAAGGAAACCGGAGAACCACTGAATGTTGTTGAACATATCGGCTGTCATTATTCCAAGATGTTCCCGAAATACGGCGTGGGAGGTGCAGAATTCCCGAACGTGCTTGGAGGTATGATTGACAGCTGGGGAGGTAAGGTTATCGATTATCCCGAGAGAAGGCATTGCTGCGGATTCGGCTTCAGACAGTATCTTGTCCAGGCTAACAGAGGGTATTCACTTTCAAATACAGTAAAGAAATTCGAATCGATGAAACCGTTCAAACCCGACTTTGTCCTTACAAATTGTCCGGGCTGTAACATGTTCATGGATAAATGGCAATATACAATGAAGGAAATGGAAGGTACCGTATATGGAGAAAACGGTGAGTCGATTCCCATTCTTACATATGAGGAGCTTGCCGGGCTTGTTCTGGGAATCAATCCATGGGACCTGGGTCTGCAATTTCATATGGTACAGTCTGAACCTCTTCTGAAAAAGATCGGTATCGAATATGATCCTGATAATAAATTCAAAACTAAGGACGGAAGGCAGATGCCTGTTCCACAGAATCTGATCAATGCCTGAGAAAAAACATATTGCAGTAATTGGAGCAGGTGCTGCCGGAATGGAAGCAGCAGGCCAGCTTGCCAGATCCGGTTATTTGGTTACTCTGCTTGAAAAAGATGGCCAGACAGGAGGACACGTCAAGGACTGGTATCATCTGTTCCCCGACAGACGCGACAGCAAGGAGGTTATTGAGTATCTTAAGAAACAGGCCGGACATAAAAATGTAACTCTGCGTACAGGAATTACCGTTCAGCGCCTTGAGAAAAATAACGGTTTATTTGTGATAAAAACATCCGGTGACGGTGAAATAAAGTCTGATGCAATAATAGTCGCAACAGGTTTTGACCTTTTCCGGAGCGAGAGGAAGGAAGAATATGGCTACGGTATTTATGATAATATAATTACTTCAGCCGATCTTGAAACATTGTTCAGGAAGAATGAAATAAGAAGGCATAACGGAGAAATACCCCGGAAAGTCGGATTTATCCATTGCGTGGGATCAAGAGATGAAAAGGTCGGTAATGTATATTGTTCAAAGCTGTGTTGTATAACAGCAGTCAAGCAGGCAATGGAGGTAAAGAAACATATTCCTGATGCCAGAGTTTTCTGCTTTTACATGGATATGAGAATGGGTGGAGCCATGTATGAAGAACTGTACAAGGAGTCCCAGGAAAAATACGGGATAAATTATATCAGGGGGAAGTTATCGGAAGTATCGGAGAATATTGAAAATAAACTTGTTGTGAAAGTTGAAGACACTCTGGCCGGCAGACCCCTGAAAATGGAACTTGATATGCTGGTGCTGATGGCCGGGATGGAAATGTCTAAAAGCGGTCTTGATCTGGCAAGATCATCAGGACTTCAGACAGGCGAGAACCGGTTTTTCGCACCGGCCGATCATCATTTCGGTAGTAATAAAAGCAAAACAGACGGTGTATTTTATGCAGGCGCCTGCACGGCACCCATGAATATCACCGATACTATTTCTCATGCGCGGGCTGCAGCTGCAGATGTAATAGATTATTTCAGAAACCAGGAAAGCTGATGGAGAAATTCGGATTTTCTATATTGAAAGCCAGACATATCAATTATGATTCGAATGATAAGAGTATTGCTGAATACATCTCCGAGAGGGAACCAAGTTTCAGGATATGTATTGAATGCGGATGCTGCACTGCTACCTGTACGACAGGCAATTTTACCCGGTTCAGTCTGAGGGAACTTCAGATATTGCTTAAACGCGGTGAAAATGAGAGTGTACGCGAGGTCATCAATAAATGCATGCTATGTGGTAAATGTACTCTTGCCTGCCCCCGCGGTGTCAATACAAGAAACGTGATTTTACTTGCAAGGGAAGCTTTTCAAAAAAGATTGAAAAATGCAGTTTGATCCTTTTATAATACCTTTTAATATTGGCCTCTATTTCATCCTGATTTATGCGGTGGCCAGAAGTATAATCTGGTTCAGGGCACTTTCCCGTTCCGACAAGCTCAGACTTCAGAGAGGATTCTTCGGACGGGCATTCGGCCAGAGCATTAAGGAAATATTCCTCGAAAGCCTTATCCACAGGAAAATACTTAAAACCAATTTCCGGCTGGGATACATGCATATGAGCCTGGCTTTCGGATGGTTCCTTCTTATTTTGTTCGGGACAATAGAAGCTGACGTCTTCGGAGAATCACATCTCAATTCTCCGTATAAGGCTATATTTTTCAAGTTCTTTAATCCGGTTCACGGAAGAATGGGAATAGAAGCTGCTTATGGTTTCCTGATGGATTTTATCCTGGCATTCATTCTTTCCGGTCTTATCCTGGCAGTCATTAAAAGATTCTGGTCACCGGTAGTAGGAATGAAAAGAACAACAAAGCTGAAACCCCTCGACAAGGTCGCTCTTACATCCTTGTGGCTCATCTTCCCAAGCCGGCTCCTTGCAGAAAGTTTCACAAGCGGGGCATACGGAACGGGCAGCTTTCTTACGGGAACTCTCGGTTCTGCCCTGGCATCCTTTCTCCCTGCAATAGAAATGGCTTACCCTTTCTGGTGGCTCTATTCACTTTCACTTGGAACATTCTTCGTCCTTCTCCCTCTCACCCGTTATATGCATATTCCGACTGAGCTCTTCCTTATTTTTGCCAGGAATTCAGGTATCAGAACAGGCGACCAGCCGGGTGCTTTCCAGGAAATGCAGATCTATTCATGCTCCTCATGCGGTATCTGTATCGATGCCTGCCAGCTTAACTTTTCTGCCGGTATAATAAACATTCAGTCAGCTTACCTGCTGAAAGGATTAAGAAATGAAACTGATGTGAGCAATATTGCTGATAACTGCCTGATGTGCGGACGATGTGATCAGAAATGTCCTGTGGGAATAGAACTCACTCCGATCAGGATGAACGCAAGAAGGATAACGGAAACTCCTGTAAGCAATCCGGGTCTCCTGAAAAGATATTTTCCCGACCACTCCTTCAATATAAGATCCAAACCGGCAACAAGTCCTTCATATAACTGGCTTCCCGAAACAGACCCTGCAAAAGCCGATGTAATATACTTTGCAGGATGTATGACACATCTTACTCCGGCAATTAAGATTGCAATGAAAAAGATTCTTGAAGCATCGGGCGTAAATTATAATTTTATCGATGAAGACGGAGGAGTATGTTGTGGCCGCCCTCTCATGCTTGCCGGCCAGGACAGGGAAGCAAGGGAGCTGATTAATTATAATTCACGGGCTATTTGGAAATCAGGAGCAAAGATACTGGTTACTTCATGCCCGATCTGCTATAAAGTATTCAGGGAAAGCTATTATCTCGATGTTGAAATTCTGCATCATACACAGTTCATCAGACGTCTTATCCTTGAAGGTTCAATAAAGCTGAATTTCCTTCGTAAAACAATTGCATATCATACTCCCTGCGAACTCGGGAGACGATCCGGTGTTTATGATGATCCGAAAAGGGTACTGATGCATGTCGCCCGTCTTCTGAAAACCGGATTTGACGATGAAAATTCACTATGCTGCGGAGGAAGCCTCGGAAATACAAGGATAAGTTATCAGCAGAAGAATAAGATTGCATCTGACGCAGCTGCTGAACTTACAAAAGATAATCCGGATATTCTTGCCACTGCCTGTCCTCTGTGTAAAAAAACTTTTGCAGGAGCTACTGAAACCAAAGTGGCCGATATAGCTGAAATTGTTGCCGAAGCCCTTGTTATTCAGGATCCGGTAAAAAATACATCTGAAAAGAAATTATCCAGACTCAAGGCAACTGCAATCATTTGATGATTTTTTCACCATATCTTCATCTGTTATACTTTACATTTATATCTTTGCGTGTCAAAATGAGCCCCTTATTTTTTAAATAATTTATTTAATAATTTAAAATTTTATTCGTGTACAATGGAATGGTTTTTGTAACGTTCTATATGCAGTAAACCAAAAAAATCTTTAAAAAAGGCATGAAAAGATTATTCTATTTTTTTATTGTGACAATAACAGGACTTGGCATTTTATCTTCATGCGGGAATAATGATACAAAGACTGCAGATGAAAATGCAACGGTGAAAAAAATCATTCAGCAGCCCGACGGTACCATTTCTTTACAGCTGGATAATGCTGATTGTTACAGTGACACACAGGATCCTTCAGAAAATACTGCAGAATGGAACGTTATTGTTTCAAAATCCGGAAGGTACAATGTATGGCTGTCAAGTGCCACACGTGATACAACTGATCTTAATTACAAGAATAAAGTACTTGTCAGTGTTCATGAGACCAGGATTGAAGGCCGTCCTGCCCCGGATAAGATAATAAGGAATTCAAGCGAGGTATCATATCCATACTACAGAGCAGATTCATTTATCGGATCAATGTATATTAAAGATACCGGAGAATTTCAGATACAGGTCATTAGCGAACAGATCCTGCCAAAGGATGCATCTATGGGAGATGGTTCAAAAGAGGATTTATCAAAGCTCCTCTCTGTTTCATTCACTCCTGTCAAAAGATAAAAGGTAAATTTCCTGGCGATGGGCTGCGAATGGCAGCCCTTTTTTTTTCTACATGTTCTCTTCTATCCACCTGCGGGCATTTACAAATGCCTTTAACCAGGGAGTGACTTCATCTTTTTTCCTGTCTGCCGGATACCAGCCACATTGCCATGGTAAGAAAGCCCTTTCAGGATGTGGCATCATTATAAGATGCCTGCCGTCATCAGAACAAAGCGCAGCCGCATCATAATCAGAACCGTTCGGATTGGCCGGATAAGTATGATGGGAATATTTAACAGGAATGTTATATTTTTCCTCATTGTACGGCAACCTGAACTGCCCTTCCCCATGTGCAACCCAGACGCCGAGCTCCATACCGGACAGACTGCCGAGCATAACAGACTTGTTTTCCTGTATCCTTACATTGAGAAATATTGATTCAAACTTCCCCGATTTATTATGCAGGAGTTTTGGCATCTCTTCATGATCCGGACATATCAGTCCCAGTTCAGCCATAAGCTGACAGCCATTACAAACTCCCAGTGAAAGAGTGTCTCTTCTTCTGTAAAAATTCTCAAGTGCTTTTCCGGCAGATCCGTTATATCTGAAAGCTCCTGCCCATCCTTTGGCTGAACCGAGGACATCGGAATTTGAAAATCCTCCCACAAAAACTATCATGCTGATGTCCTCAAGCGTCTCCCTGCCCGACATCAGATCTGTCATATGGACATCTTTCACATCGAACCCGGCAAGGTAAAGCACATAAGCCATCTCACGGTCTCCGTTAACTCCCTTTTCCCTGATTATTGCAGCCTTTATACCACTCTTTTTCCTCCGTGATGGTGAAACACCGAGAGACCTGAAAGTCCAGTCATGTTTAAGGTTAAGGTCGAGGTTGAGGTTGAGGGAATGATTCTTATAGTTCAGGAATCGTTCGAGGGCAAGATCGGGTGCGGTCTGCCGCCTGTCGAGAAAATATGATGTTTTGAACCAGATATCGCGAAGGACATCAATATCATATGTTTCCGAAAAAGCGCCATGGGTGACAGTCAGGGTTCTTTCATTAACTGGATGACCTATTGCATAGTATGATATTCCATTTTCAAGAAGGCGTTCCGAGACATCATTCACATCCTTTACCTGTATTATAATTCCCGGATTCTGGCTGAAAAGTATCTTAACTGTATCAGCTTCATCAATTGCGGAAATATCAACAGATAATCCTCCGTTTGTGTTTGAGAAACACATTTCAAGAAGGGTTGTCACCATGCCTCCGGCAGAAATATCATGACCCGCCATTACCTTGTCTTCACGGATCAGTTCCTGTATACATTCAAATACTTCGGCGAAGTATCCCGGGTCCTTTACAGTAGGGATTTCATCACCGACACTGTTCAATACCTGGGCAAAGCTGCTGCCTCCCGGCCTGAAGGAATCCCTGCTCATATCAATGTACAGGAGGCTTGAATACGGATCATTTACAACTACCGGTTCGACAATTCTTCTTATGTCATTTACTTCCCCTGAAGCGGAAATTATGACAGTACCCGGTGAATAGACAACCACATCACTGTATTTCTGGGTCATCGAAAGGCTGTCTTTACCAGTTGGTATATTTATACCCAGAGCAATTGCAAAATCGCTGGCAGCTTTTACTGCTGAATATAGCCTTGCATCCTCGCCCTTGTTTTTACATGGCCACATCCAGTTTGCAGAAAGGGAAACACTTTTCAGGCTGTCGGTGAGAGGGGCCCAGATAATGTTTGTTAAAGCTTCGGCAATTGCCAGGACCGACCCCGCTGCCGGATCAGCCAGAGCTGCAACCGGAGCATGGCCTATGGATGTTGCCATTCCGTATCTGCCCTTATAATCAAGTGAAATAACCCCCGGATTATTAAGAGGAAGCTGAAGCGGTCCAGCGCATTGTTGTTTCGCTATCCTGCCGGTTACCGACCTGTCAACCTTATTTGTAAGCCAGTCTTTGCAGGCAACCTCTTCAATGCTCAGAACCCTTTCAATGTACTCATTAATAAGATCCTGCTTGTATTCTACTTTCCTGAATGATGAAGGAATTGTTACATCATTCATTACTGTTTTAGGAGGATCGCCGAAAAGTGATTCAAGCTTTATGTCAACGGGTTTTTCTCCGGTAACAGGGTTTATAAGTGTAAACTGATGGTCGCCGGTTATTTCCCCAATCACGTAAAATGGCGCTCTTTCCCTCTCAGCGATCTTTCTGAGGATTTCAGCCGATGGTTTTTTCATTACGAGCCCCATCCGTTCCTGCGACTCATTACCTATTATTTCTTTTGCCGACAATGTCGCATCACCTACAGGTAATTTGCTGATATCTATTCTTCCTCCTGTCGCTTCAACAAGCTCCGACAGGCAGTTAAGATGTCCTCCGGCGCCATGATCATGTATCGAGATTACAGGATTCTTATCCATTTCTCCCAGGGCCCGTATCGCATTATAAACCCTCTTCTGCATCTCGGGATTGGCCCGCTGAACCGCATTCAGTTCAATGGAGCTATCGTACCTGCCAGTTTCCACTGATGATACAGCCCCTCCGCCCATTCCTATCCGGTAATTGTCTCCGCCAAGCAGTATTATCAGATCCCCTTTTTGCGGACTGTTTTTTTCGCTGTCAGCCAGCTTCCCTGTTCCTATCCCTCCGGCAAGCATTATGACCTTATCATAACCATACAGTTTATTGTTCTCTTTATGTTCGAAGGTGAATAATGATCCGCAGATTAGAGGTTGTCCGAATTTATTGCCGAAGTCGCTGGCCCCGTTCGATGCCTTTATAAGGATATCTTCAGGTGTCTGATGAAGCCATGGCCGTTCTTTTATGGCTTTTTCCCATAGCCGGCCACCTTCAGGACGAGGATATGAGGTCATATATACAGCAGTCCCGGCAACAGGAAATGCACCTTTCCCCCCGGCTATACGATCCCGTATCTCCCCGCCTGTTCCCGTGGAAGCTCCGTTGAAGGGTTCCACGGTGGTAGGGAAATTATGTGTTTCGGCTTTCAGTGACAGAACAGCCTTAAAGTCTTTTATCCTGAAAAAGTCCGGTTTATCCTGCGTGGCAGGTGCAAACTGTTCAATAACCGGTCCTTCAATGAATGCACAGTTGTCCTTATATGCCGAGACAACCTTGTTGGGATTGGTCTTTGTTGTAAGCTTTATTAACTGGAACAGTGAGCTATCCATTTCCTTACCGTCAATTATGAATGTCCCGTTGAATATCTTGTGACGGCAATGTTCCGAGTTGACCTGCGAAAATCCGAATACTTCACTGTCTGTAAGTTTCCTTCCAAGGCTTATACTAAGTCTTTCAAGGTAATCTATCTCTTCTTCACTCAGAGCAAGTCCTTCAGACTTATTGTATTCACGGATATTTTCAACAGCCAGCACCGGGTCAGGCTTTCTCTCAATGGTGAACAGATCCTGTCCGAGACTGTCGTAGATAGCCTGAAGCATAGGATCCCAGACCGGTTTACCTGATACGGGTACGAACTCTTCAATCCGTGAAATTCCCTCAATCCCCATATTCTGGGTTATCTCAACTGCATTTGTGCTCCAGGGAGTTATCATCTCTTTACGGGGTCCTCTGAAATTGCCTGTCAGCCTGCTCTTACCAAGCAGCCTGGCATCTCCGAACAGCCACTCAAGTTTTGAGATCTGATCTTTGTCGGGTTCAACCGATGTTCCCGCCGCAATAATCGTCTTGCTGTGATTTTCAAAAAATAAGATCATTCTTTCAGGAGGATTAATAGAAAAAAACGTTTAAGGATTTATAAAAAAATATGTATTAAAAAACGTATTAAAATATGTATTAAAATACGTATTATAATACGTAGATATGCAAATCATCTGATCAGAAAGGTATGGATCACCTGCCATTTTCGGTTTCTTCTTCATCTTCTTCATCAGAGCCGACGGCTCCGGCATATTTTGCAGGATAGGGGGCATTACCTCTGGCTGAATACCAGAGGATCCTGTTAAGGAGGTCATCATGGCCTGAATCTACTCTGTCAAAAACAGGGAGCATGCTTTTTCTGGCAAAGTGCAGTTCGCGGCCGGAAAGTGAGGACAACGGCTTGTTCATTTCATCCAATGGAATGTTATTGGGGACTGAAATGTAAGGGGTAAGATCTGCCCTGCTTGTAAAACAATCATTCATAGGATTGGCAATTGCATCCTGGATGTTCATTGGTGGAATTCCAAGTATCTGTTCGATAGTTCTGACCATCGAAGGCTGTGTGTAAAAAGTACTGATCGTTTTCTTCAGCCTTGAATAGGGGCTTATTACAAGTGCGGCAGTGCGATAAGCGGAAACGTGGTCCCAGCCGCCCTGTGAATCATCCTCAACAACCAGGATGACAGTATTATTCCAGAATCTGCTTTTTGATACAGCTTCGACAATTCTTCCAAGCGCCAGATCATTATCGGCAACAAAGGCACGTGGAGTGGGGTAGCCTGGTCTCGTTCCGGCCGTGTGATCATTAGGAAGAGCCATTATCATAAGTTCAGGCAGCTGATCACCTTCCATCGCTTCAAATTTTCTGAGCTCCTTTATGAATTCGTCGGCTCTCATCTGATCGGAGAAAACATGGGGTCCGTAAGAAGGATAGGAAGGGCAAAGGATGTCTTTTACCGGCTCCAGAGTCGTACGGTTTTCAAATTCGACTTTTTCACCATTTGTATATTTCCTGTAAACATCTGTCCATGTCACATTATCCTGGCTAAAATATGGCGATGCCGCTTCGCCATATATCCTTACTGATTTTCCGTGCTTAAGTCCGTTATCCCAGATAAATCCGGTAGGGGCATATACAAGAGCATCTTCCTGAACATGCGGATAGCTTCTGAACCATGCATACATGTTCTTCTCGATATAATCAGTAACTATTGATGCATCAGTCCATTGATGACCTTCTGCAGAACATTTTCCCGATACATGGAAATTGTCGAGAAGAAGGAATTCCCTGCAAAGCTTATGAGTGTTCGGGGTTACCTCTTCTCCGTATGTACATAGCGACGGATCTCCTTTGCCTTCTTTCATATCACCAAGGAGCTGATCATACGTCCTGTTTTCTTTAATAATATAAAGTACATGCCTGAACAGCGAGGGCTCACCTATCCTGTCAGGTACAGGTTTCGGTGGCTGACCTTGTCTGGGAGCTTCCCTTGCCAGGACTGCTCTTGAAAGGTCGTTAACAGCAATAACTGTATCTGTATATGCTTTGAGATCGTGTTTCCCTGGAACAGGAAATGCCGATACCGAAGCCATCATGTGGTGGGAATTATAAATAATATTATCCCCGTCGGGATTTTTGAGGCCTATGTGTATGCCGTTTCCCTCAATATTTCCTACATATATCATCCCGGATGGAGTGATACAAATAGCTGACGGATAAGCTCCTGTAGGAATGAATCCGGTGACGGTGCTCGTTTTTAACCTGCTTTTCCTGGCGGCTTTCTTACCAGGAGAAACTACTGCAAGGGCATTGTCCATTCCATTTGCAACATAGAGTGTATGCTGATCATGAGACAGGCATAATCCGTTTGGAGAATCTCCGAACCAGGGATTGATCTCAGGCTGAAGTCTGACACTAATAGTTTCCGTAACCTTGTCTGTTACGGTACTTATTACTGAAACATTATCGCTGTTTGAATTGGTTACATAAATATATCTTCCTTTCGCGTCACTGATTATTTCATTCGGGTGTAATCCTGTTATGATATCTTTTATTACAAGGCCTGTGGCAGGATCGATCACTGCTACACTTCCTTCTCTGGTAGCCCCGCCTGCATTATTGTCCACCCTGGCCGCACCCCAGGGAACCCCGGCAATATCCTTATCATTTTCCTCAGGATACCTTCCCGCCCAGTTTGTCACATATATTTTTCCGGCTGCTTTCACAATACCGTAGGGAGCGACTCCGGGATAAGCTGTCCAGATCGTATCGCCTGTTACAAGATCCTGCTTAATGACTTTATTATTTCCGTTGAGTACTACATATATGAATTTTTTGCCCGATTCTTTTGTTATAAGAACTTCATTTGCAAGAGCGTAATCTGCTCCCTGATCCGGCATATAAGTGAAGATCCTTTCAAATCCGGCGATCACCCCGTTCCAGAAGGCCGATACGACAAATGACCTGTTATCGCTTCCCACAGAACTCCAGTAGACTTTGCTGACGCCTTCATCGGTATCCCAGATAATTCCTGAGTAGGTATTACGGCCACCCCTCAGATCGGGATTGAGGTCATTATACAAAGTGTATTTTATCTTGTTATCCGCAGTACTTATGAAAACGATGCTGAATCTTTCCTCAACAGCCAGCCATTTGCCGTCTGGCGAAAGTGACAGATCCATAGTGTGATTTTCCCGTGCTTCGTTGCCAAAGACAATCTGAAGACCGGCAGGATTGACAAGCCTGTTATATGGAAGCTGAAATTGTCTCGAATTTGTGGTTGTTCCTGGAACAACTGCGACCTGTGAATGTATCTCTGTGAAGATCAGCAACAGGAATAATACATATTTATATTTCATTGCGTTCAGTTTATGCATTTAAACAGGATGATGCTTTCAATTTCCAACAGGATTATAAGCTTTAAAGATAAAAAAAAGAGACTGAATTTCCGGTCCAGTCTCATATTCCTTTCAGAACGGCAGATCGCTCAGGTCGTCAATATCCGGTGGAAGGTCCTCAAGTTTAGGCTGCGGAGGAGCGCCCTGGGGTTTTTCCGCAGTTGACACCCGCTCTATCTTCCAGGCATCGAGGTTTGTAAAATAGTTTACTTTACCATCCCGTTCCCACCTGTTGCCTTTAATATTGAAGGTGACCTTAACTTCATCATTCAGGAACGACTCATTTATAAGGTCACATTTATCCTGCACAAGCTGGAATTTTATATAATCGATGAACAGGGCGGCTCCGCCCGACTCTTTCCTCTCGATAATAAATTCGCGTTTACGGAATTTATCGCTTACCTGATTAACAGGTAAAATCTCAATGACTTTACCGCTTATTTCAAATGCCATCCTGGTAAGTATTTTTAATGAATGATCTCTTAATTAAGAATATCAAGAAGTTCAACTTCAAATATAAGGGTTGAGAATGGTTTGATCATCTCACCTGCGCCATTAGCGCCATAAGCTATATTCTCAGGAAGATAGAGCTTGAATTTTGATCCGACAGGCATCAGCTGTAATGCTTCAGTCCAGCCCGGAATTACACCCGACACCATGAACTGGGCAGGTTCGCCTCTTTTAACCGATGAATCAAATTCTGTCCCGTCGATCAGAGTTCCCGTATAGTGAACTTTTACCTCATTTTCAGCTGTCGGTTTGGGACCGCTTCCCATCTTAATGACTTCGTATTGTAATCCACTGGGGGTAACAATAACTCCTGTCTTTTCTTTGTTTTTAGCAAGGAATGCTGCATTCTCAGCAATATAGACTTTGTATGTCTCCTTGTTAAGTTCTGCCTGTTTTGCCATCATTTCAGTTTCACGTTGGTTTAAAAACATCATTATAAATCCTCTTGCAACCTCGTCCGACATTTCCGGTTTGCCTTTTTCTCCATCAGACATTGCTTTTGCAACGACCATCGGATTAAGCTTCAGACTATCTGTTAAAAGTGCATTGTAGTTTACTATGCCAAAAGCGTATGAAAGAGAATCTTCTTTTGTTTTAAGCTTTGAACCCTGAATTGCATTTTTGCCGCATGATCCCATCATTATGGCAGTCAATAAAATTGGAACAACTATTCCCCTGATTTTCATTTTAGATAATTTTTTAATTTAAGTTTGCGCAAAGATAATACTTTGAGCCTTGTAAAAAAGGATTGCTTACTTTTTTTCAGATTTTTATTGCCCGGATAATATGTCTCTTTCCGGGAGGACCTTCAGTCACATTTACTTTGAAACCGCATGCATTAAGGTTACGCTTCACTTCACCCTTTGAGGAATAGGTCACAAAAATCCCTCCCTTTACAGTTGCTTCCGATATTTTTGCCAGAATTTCCCTGGCCCAAATTCCCGGTTGCTTATCCGGACCAAAGGCATCGAAATATATCAGATCATAATTTCCGGTTATCTTTTCAGTGAGCATATCCCCTTTGATCTTATGGATGCTGAAATAAGGCGAAATACGACTCATAACGCCCCATCCGGCACCATGTATCCGTTCAAAGATTTCCTTCCCGTTTTCACCGGCAAAATTATGGTGGTTCAGTAAACTGATTGTATTTTCATCAAGAGGATCCTTCTCTATGGCAGTATAAAAAACAGATCTGCGTTGTCCGAAAGCTTTTACTGAAGTAAGGAGCGCATTCAGACCAGTCCCGAAACCAACTTCAAAAATGCAAACCGGGTCGGTATTACAGAGGTCCAGGCCGTTTTTTATGAAAATAAATTCCGATTCCTGTACTGCACCATGAATTGAATGATAGTGCTCATTAATCTCAGGAACATAGATCGTATGAGATCCGTCGCCTGTTGTTACGATTTTATTCAAAGCTTCAATTTTTATTCCGGCTTCCGGCGACCTCACGCCTCACGCCTCACGCCGCACGCCTCACGCCGCACGCCTCACGCCTCACGCCTCACGCCTCACGCCGCACGCCGGAATATTAAATAAAATTCCTGCCAACGCAAAATTATTTGAGAGTATTGTATTATTTTTATTACCTGATTTATCGTAAACAATAACAAACATACTAATAAATATTTATGACCATGAGAAATTTACATTCAAGAAGAGATTTCGTAAAGATGGCAGCAGCCGGTACGGCAGGTGCCTTTTTATTATCGAACTATTCCTGCAGTAAAAAGATCCCGGGAATAGGTCTTCAGCTATATACTATCCGGGATGCGATGACAGCAGATCCTGCGGGATCGCTAAAAAAGGTAGCTGAAATTGGTTATAAATACCTGGAGCTTGCCGGTTATGCCGATGGTAAGTTCTACGGTTATGAACCCGTCGAGTTCAAAAAGCTTGTCAATGATCTTGGTATGGAAATTCTAAGCAGTCATACCCAGGTTGAAGCACAGGGTATAACTCTTGAAAATGCTCAGAAAATGGCTGAAGACCATGCAAAGCTTGGGGTCAAATATTGTATTCAGCCGTGGGTGGTCGAAGAAGCCCGGACAACAATTGCAAGTTATCAGAAGATGGCTGCCGACTGGAATAAGGTAGGAGAGATTATGAAACAGCATGGGATAAAGTTCGGCTATCATAATCATAATTTCGAGTTTGACACGGTTGAAGGAAAGATCCCGTATTTTGATGTTTTCATGAAGGAACTGGATAAGGACCTTGTTACTATGGAGATTGATATCTTCTGGACCACAAAGGCAGGTCAGGATCCCGTTGAGATCATAAAGAAATATCCGGGAAGGTTTGAATTATACCATATGAAGGACATGTTCACCAAAGAGGCTCCCTTCTTCACAACCGTGGGAGTTCAGGATTTTGCTCCCGTAGGTGCCGGTGTAATAGATTTTAAAAGGTTGCTTGCCGTGAAAGAAACCGCAGGGATGAAATATATGGTTGTTGAACAGGATCTCAGCAGGGACAATAATCCTTTCGGTGATATTAAGACAAGTCTTATAAATATTCAGACAAAAATTTTGATTTGAGATTTGCAATGGCTCAGCGCTCACGGCTCACCGCTCTTTCTTCGCCCTTCGCTCTTTGCCCTGGGTCCTGAGCTCTGAGCTCTGAGCCCTGAGCCCTGCGCCTTACCAGTTTGAGTCGTACCACGACCGTACATCGGTAACCATCATACCGGCATTGCGGGCAGCCTGGATACCAAGTTCTGCGTCTTCGAAGACTTCAATGAACCGGGGTTCGACATTCATCAGCCTGGCACATTTCAGGAAGGTCTCCGGATCCGGCTTGAATGCGTTTACATCATTTGCTGTTACAACAATATCAAAATACTGTCGCAGACCAGTGATCTCAAGCGTCCGTTCAACCGCTTCCCTGTGTCCGCCCGTGCCTACCGCCATCGGCAGCTTAAGATGGTATTTCTTTACTATATCAGTGACCGGAGTAATGGGTTTTACAAGATGCTGAAGCCTGAAAAACTCTTTGAGCTTCTCACTCATTATCTCTTCAATTGTAACACTTCCGTTGAGTCCGCAGTCCGTGATTATTTCTTTGGCAATTATCCATCCGGGACTGCCGGTATGTTTCCTCAGAAAACTGGTATCTATATGTGCACCAAACTTTTCACAGGCTTTCTTCCATCCCTGAAAATGATACGGCATTGTATCTGCAAGTGTACCGTCCAGATCAAATATAAGCCCCTTTACTCCCTGTTGAATATCGTATAGCATCATTTCAAAACAAGGCGCAAAAATAATAAATTAATATTAAATATCTGAAAGATTGGTATATTGAGAAGAGTATGTTCCAGTGCGAGTTTTAAAGCGACATAAGTTCAGTTAACCGGGTTAAAATTCGAGACAATCTTTAAGTAGCTGAAAAACAATGGAATTGCGTTTATCAAAACTTTTGTAGAAACCTTCAAGGTAATTTATCATTTCTTTTTTATTTCTTGCATCAAGATACTCGAAATCATTGATCACTTTATAGATTTCCTCTTTTTTATCACGGAATTCTGCCAGTGCTTCAAGGAATTCCGATTCTGACCTGCATACACCGAGGTATTTTCGTTCCCTCACCGACTCAAGCCCCAGACCTTCAAAAGGAATTGCATAATCAGTATTTACCAGTCCTGAATAATCAAAATCATACGGGATAATGATGCCCGATTCCAAACCGCCGTATTGTCCCTGGGCTATAGTAAGCGTATTATGCCTTATCGGAACTGACCAGTCGGTATTTCCGATCATATAATTGAAAATGGCCATCCTGTCCATCACCTGTCTTCTGATATGCTTCTGTGTAACATGAGCGGAATCGATCTCTTTACTGTTTGTACGTTTTTCAAGGGACTTGACGGGTTCAATAAGGAAAGCAAACTCCCTTATCGGTTTACTCTCTTTGAAAGTATTAATATAATTGACCCTAACAAGTCTGACCCTGAAACTGTATTCTGTAAGTACATTGAACATTTTGTATACCAGGAATTCCTTGAGAAGATAATCTTCACCTCCCGCGCTGCAGTGGGTTACCATTTTTATTTTGTCAATTTTACTGAACTCACCGCCGACAGAATCCTGTTTTTTGAAGTTGAGCATAATAGGAGGGAAGTCGCAGATTGACAGCCGCGATATTCCCCTTGGCCTTAGCTTCAGGGTTTTTACAATTGAATCCGAAGGGCTTGTATGATAAATAAGGGTTGCATCAAAATACTGGCTTTCATCTTTTTTTCTCCTGTAATGGGTTATGTCGAACCTGAGGGATATTTCCATAAGATCATCCCTGTCGAAGAGTATTATGTCATCCCTCACAGTATCTGATACTGCATATTTCATGTTGAGGGAATCCAGCTGGCCGAATGATGTAATTGTGCTGATCACTGACAGCAGGAAGGAGAGGAGTATTGCTTTTTTCATGCTAATGAGCTGTATTAAATGTTGCTGACCTGAATTTCACGACCGAATTTACTATAAAACAGCGACAAAAAAAAGTATTTCCCCACAAATAAGAAAGGCCGCTGATGAGGCGGCCTTTCACGAATGATCATAATGTTTACTTTTTATATTGAGCCAGGTAATCCTTAACCTGACGGTAAACATTCTCTCCTGTAAATCCGAGCTTTTCGTCCAGCACTTTATAAGGTGCGGAATATCCGAATGTATTCACGCCCCATATTTTACCTCCGGCACCAACCAGACCCTGAAGTGTGACTGATAATCCTGCTGTAAGTCCGAATACCGGAATGTCATCCGGTATTACCGATTTTCTGTAATCATCATTCTGTCCCCTGAATAATCCTTCAGACGGAGCAGAAATGATCCTTATTTTAAGTCCGTCATTTTTCAGCAGAACAGCTCCTTCGGCAAGTGTTGATACTTCAGATCCGCTTGCAACCAGAATAATATCAGGTTTCCCCTCGCAGTCGGAAACAATATACGCCCCGGATTCTGATTTCAGGGCATCATTATATCTGTTACCTGAGGCTGAAGGGAGATCCTTAATATTTTGTCGCGATAAAATAAGGGCTGTAGGTGTATTTGTATTTTCCAGGGCTAGTTTCCAGGCGACGGTTGTTTCGATTGCATCGGCAGGCCTCAATACAAGCATGCTGTTCTTCCCATGATGGTTTTTAAGGTGTTCCATGAGCCTTATCTGTGCTTCCTGCTCTACAGGCTGATGTGTAGGGCCGTCCTCACCTACACGGAACGCATCATGTGTCCAGATATATCGTACAGGCAGTTCCATCAGACAAGCAAGACGGACAGCCGGTTTCATGTAGTCGGAGAAGACAAAGAATGTACCGCATGCAGGGATAATACCTCCGTGAAGAGCCATTCCGTTCATAACTGCAGCCATTGTAAGCTCTGAAACCCCTGCCTGAAGAAATGCTCCGGAAAAATCACCCCTTGTAAACGGTTTTGTATTCTTAAGGAATCCGTCTGTTTTATCAGAGTTTGAAAGATCGGCTGAAGCGACGATCATATTTTCGACTTTCTTTGCCAGTACTCCAAGTACGGCAGCTGATGCTGCCCTGGTAGCTGATCCTTCCTTCTGCTGGATAGCCCGGAAATCTATTTCAGGAATATTGCCTGAATAGAACATCTGAAGCTTTTGGTCAGATTCACTGTTTATGGCTGCCCATTCAGCTTTTTTCTTCTTCCATTCTGAAGCAGCTTTACGCTTTCCTTCAAGAACTTTATCGTAATGTTCTCTTACCCCGGGGAATACTCTGAAAGGATATGTCATATCGCCTCCGAGATTTACAAGTGATTTTTCAAAGGAACCTCCGGCTTCACTGACAGGCATCCCATGTGTGGATGTTTTCCTTTCAAAACTATTGCCCTCATTATCGACAAGTCCTTTACCCATTACAGTTTTTCCAATAATAATTACAGGCTTGTCCTTTGATTTTACAGCCTCACCAAGAGCCTTTCTGATCTGGTTCTGGTCATTACCGTCAATAGTAATTACTTCCCAGCCCCATGATGAATACTTCTTTGCCGTATCTTCCGATGTTACAGATTTTGTTTCAGTTGAAAGCTGAATATCATTTGAATCATAAAACATTATCAGATTGCTGAGCCCAAGATGACCTGCAAGCCTTCCGGCTCCCTGGGATATTTCTTCCTGGACACCTCCGTCGGAAATGAATGCAAATGTCTTATGTGAAAAAAGATCACCGAACCTTGCAACAAGGAATCTTTCAGCTATTGCAGCACCCACCGCCATCGTGTGTCCCTGCCCTAAAGGACCTGATGTGTTCTCCACACCTCTCATAATATCGAGTTCGGGATGCCCCGGGGTGGGACTTCCCCATTGACGGAATTGCTTAAGCTCTTCAGCATTGAAATGGCCCGTAAGGGTAAGAACAGAATAGAGCATTGGAGACATATGTCCCGGATCAAGGAAAAACCTGTCGCGGTTTATCCATGAAGGATCACCAGGATCAAAACTCAGGAATTCAGAGAAAAGGATATGAATGAAATCCGCTCCTCCCATGGCACCTCCGGGATGCCCCGATCTGGCCTTCTCTACCATCGCCATTGAAAGGATCCTGATATTGTCGGCTGCAAGTTTATTGATATCAATATTCATAACAAGGATTTTACCATTATTAGTTTAATGGCGGTAAAAATAGGATTTTATGTTTACAGAAAAAAATGAAAAATACCTGCAAACTTGTTACAAAAATGTCTTCTGGCCATTCCATGGAATGGCCCTACAGATATTTTCTGTCCTCGTCGGGAACTTCGAAATACTTGTCGTATGCTTTTACGTCAGGTCCTGTGCGGGCTTCAATCTTGTTACCCCGGATCTTGTATGTGCACTTCTCACCCCCGATCCCTGAAAAGTAAATATTGAATTCCTTGCCTTCATCATCCTTCATCAGAATCCTGACAAGGTGAAGATACTTCATGCTGTTCAGCTGTGCTCCGCAAATTGGACAGGTGAAGATGTATTCCTCTCCCTCTTTTATACTGAATGTAGGGTGGGTGGTATGAGTGTAGTTCCCGATCTCGGGATTCAGATAAACCAATCCCTTCTGTGAACGATCAGCAAGGTTGGTAGCAGTAAGGATAATAGAGGTCTTTACATTGAGATGACCTCTGCAAACTTTACAAAGATATTCTACGGCCATTTTTGATCCTCCTGTCTGTTTATTCGGTTAATAATTTTATCTGCAATTTCCTTTACAATATACGAAATATTTTCTCCAAAATGAATATTTTCCGGTTGAATTGCGAGAGTATAAACCGGCATATTAAAAAAATCCGTCAGTCTGCTGAGCGATATGTTATGTGTATTGAAGGTTAAGTCCTGTATGTGATTAGTATCCAGTAGGCTGAAACTTCCCGGAGGAAGGTTCATGTCCGCACAATCAATCAACACAAGAATATCGGGATTCAGCGAGTTTATTTTTCCGATATAATTCTCTATTCCCGTTTCAACAGTAAGAGCAAGGATGTTGTCATTACTGATTATCCTGTTGCTAACATATACTCCGGCTCCGTCATCGCTTTTCAGGACATTCCCGATACCTGCAAAAAGTATCTTTCCGTGCTTATTTTCCAGGATCTTATCGAGTTCTTTAAACACCTTTATATAAGTATTTTACAAGGACCTGGCGCAGGCAGTTGGGACAAATTATATTAAACATGTCTTTTCTTTTAAGTCCGTCCTTTATTTCCACATCAACATCCTGTCCTTCGGCAAGCTTCAGGTTCCGGTTCAGCATATTAAGATTAAGGATTGATGAAAACGCTTTGGGGCCAAGTTTCCTGTGCATGTAATAAAGATGTTCTGCCGTTGTAATGATTGCTCCGCAGTTTTCACAGATAAGCAACTCTTTTTCCTGGTATTCAATTATAGTTTTCCTGTCGAATGCAGCTATGTCAAATATCTTGTCTGATAAAGCAACTCCCTTACCTGTAATGCAGTGCTCCTGGCACATCCCACAGAATATACATTTCCCGTAATCGCGGGTGATGGTCCTGATCTTCTTTATTTTATCATCCTTAAAAGTAATTGCATGGGGAGGGCAAACGTTGGCACAGGTCTCGCAACCGACACAGTTCCGGTCATCGACAACAGGTTTTCCGCGGAATCTCTCAAACGGAACATGAGGCTCAGCCGGGAATTTTGAAGTGTATGCCGGCGTTACCAGTGAGATTACGGCTTCTTTTAATTCTCTGAGCTTTGGATATTTCATTTTACCGCCTCCTTATAATCATCCTTCACTGTCTTGTCAGATAACCTGGTCCCGAAATGATATGAACCTCTGATAAGGGCATGAGCGGCCACTGTTGAGCTGAAAAACAGGATCGGTATGGCTATCAGCGCTTTGGCGCCTGCATCACTTACCCCGAAATGGATTATCACCCCGGTGAGCATACTGCAGCAGCCAAGTGTGACACATTTGGTGGCCGATTGCAGCCTGTTATAGACATCCGGCAGACGGATCAGCCCTATGCATCCGAAAGTATTGAACAACACACCTATACAAATAAATATTATTGTAGCCATATTACTCGTTTAATTTTTTCCCGCTCAGATATTTTGCAAGTGTCAGGGTTCCCGTGAAGCTTAAAATTATCCAGGCAATACCGATGTCAAGGATGAATGATCTTTCGGTTTGGATTGAGATTATTGCACAGATGCCGACAACCAGTATGCCAAAGATATCTATGCCTACCATCCTGTCGGGAATTGTGGGTCCCCTGATGATCCTGTAAAGACAGGCCGCACTCAGACCGATCTGGATATAGAGCAGTATGTTAAGTAATTCATTCATTCTGCAAATCTTTTAATGTATTTTTCAAAATTCCCGGTGATTTTCTTAGTATAAACCTCGGGATCATCGGAACTTACATAAATCCAGTGGATATAGAAATCATTCTCAATAATATCGACTGTGATTGTTCCCGGTGTCATTGTTATGGAATTGGCAAGAATGGTTTTTGCAAATTCCGATCTGAGAGTTGTTCTAACTTTTACTATACCGGGTTTGATCGGCATTGCGGGATGAAGAACCCTGTAAGCTACATCGAAATTAGCTTTTATGCATGCCCACAGGAAAACAATAAGATAAATCAGAAACCAGAACCACCTGGCGGGCTGAAGATACTTATAGACATTATTGAAATAATACCTGGCGAAAATTGCGGAGGTAAGTGCTGAAGCCACCGAACCGGTAATGATATTGGGGACAGTGATCCTGAAGGTTAGCAGTAACCAGAATATCAGTGATAATATGAATACAGCTATATATCTCCTCATATGCCAGTTATTTGAGATGGATATTTTGACGGATCCATAAGTATATCCGTTGCCGGTGTAAGAATTGTTTCCCTAATGCCGGGCAATACCAGCAGACTGAGAAGCAAGCAGATAATGCTTAATATTATCATGCTGAACACCATCGGGAAAGGAACTTCCCTGATTTTTCCTGTGTTCGGGCCTTCAGATTTATTAAAAAATGCATAGCGCTGAAATTTAAGAAATGACGCCAGCGTAATAATGCTGACTATCACGGCAAGTACTGCAAGTAGGTAATATCTTGCCATCACAGCTGCAACGATTATTATGAGCTTACTGAAGAATCCGTTAAAGGGTGGTATGCCGGAAATTGCCATTGATGCGGTAAAGGATGTGGCAGCAGTAGCCGGCATCTGCCTGGCCAGACCACCCATCTCATGAAGATCACGAGTCCCTGCAGCATATTCTATTGCCCCGGCATTGAGGAATAGCAACCCTTTAAATGCAGCATGGTTTATCAGGTGAAATATTCCGCCTGCTATTGCAAGTGCGGCAATTTCGTTTCTCATTCCCTTTGAAATCAGCATCATCCCGATCCCGACAGAAAGGACAACATATCCCATCTGACTGATGCTGTGGTATGCAAGCAGCCGTTTGATATCCCATTGCCCTATGGCCAGCAAGACACCGATCAGCATCGACAGTGCACCAAGTGATGTGATAAGTACAGACATGGCCTGACTGATGGCGAACATGTTAAAAAACAACCTGATAATCACATATATTCCGACAGCCTTGATCAGAACCCCCGAAAGCATCGCAGAAATCGGGGAAGGTGCTGATGAATGCGCATCGGGAAGCCATGCGTGGAAAGGCATTATTGCTGCCTTCAGACCAAATCCGGCTAAAAGGAGGATCTGCACAAAAAGATAGTATGTCCTGTCATATCCTGTACTGAACACAATACGGATATCGGCAATGTTAAGGGTTTTGGCTTTCCAGTAGATGAATCCTATTCCGAAAAGTATCATAAACGATGCGATACCACCCAGAACCTGGTATTTAAAAGTCGCTTCAAGTTCATTCTTTTCAACCCCGAATGCAACAAGCGCATAAGATGAGATTGCCGATATCTCAAGAAATACGAAAATGTTAAAGATATCTCCGCTTATTACTACTCCGTTCATTCCTGCTACCATGAGGCAGAAAAGTGAGTAGAAATAATTTCCGGAGGTATATCTGTTCATATAGGATATTGAATAAAAGACCGAAAGGAATCCGATAAGATTTATTATACACAAAACCAGGGTATTGAATCCGTCGAGGACCATGTAAATACCGACAGGGACACCGTTGACAGGCTCCCAGCCGCCTGCTTTATATACTGTAACCTTCTCACCTGTAGAGAAAAGAAACCAGAAGCTGACCACAGCCAGAAAAAGAAGTACTAGTGTGGCAAAATACTTATCGAAATCCCTGATGAACCTGCCAATAATCATTATAAGGAAGGCTCCGGCCAGGGGTATTATTACAAATAAAGGGATCAGCGGATTCATAATCTATCCTTTGAGGTTTTTAATCTCTCTTATATCAAATGTTCCGTATTTTCTGTAGATCCTTATGATAACGGCCATTATCATTGCCGTTGTGGCAAGTCCGATCACAATGGCGGTCAGAACAAGCGCCTGGGGTAAGGGATCTACATATACTTTTACCGGATCGGCAGGATCAACAATCGGCGCTGTTCCGCCTTCAATATATCCGATCAGCGCCAGGAAAAGGAAGGTACTGAATTCCATAACGGAAAGCGAAATGGCTATTTTCACAAGGTTTCTTCTTGTAATTATGCCATACAGGCCTGTAAGGAACAATCCAAAACACATCAGGTATGGTATCATTCGGGCATCTCCTCCTTGAAAATTATTAGTGCAAGAAAAATAGTAAGTATGGATGCGGCAACTTCTATACCGACAAAAATATTATACAGGGGAATGATCCCTGCGCTTATCAGTTCACCGGCTGTTCCTTTAGGTAACCAGTTCAGGAAAAATATCCCTGTACCGAAAATTAATCCGGAACATGCCAGGAATGCCACAATGAGAATGGCAAGGTTCTCATAAAGTGTCGATCCCGATTCCTCCTTTGTCAATTTCATGAAATCGCTTCCGAAGGCAAGAATGAGGAGGATAAATGATCCTGCAATGATTACTCCTCCGGCAAATCCGCCTCCCGGTGTAAGGTGACCATGGACGATCACATAAATACCATAAAGAAATACAAGCCCTGCAATCAGCTGCGTCGTTTTCTTTACTATTACTGTCATCCCTTTCATACTCTCATAGATCAATCTTTAGTTACCGTCATTGTGAGGAGTCCCGCATAAGGCGGGACGACGAAGCAATCCTTATCGAATTACTCCAATGCCTCACTTCCTCCCCTTCACCCTCAAAATCGTCAATACCCCCAGCACCGCTGTTACCAGCACCGTAGCTTCGCCCAGTGTATCATATCCCCTGAAATCAAAGACCACCCCTGTAACGAGATTGGCACTGCCCGTTTTTGACATCGCCCCCTCAATATACGGTTCAGCCATCCTCAGAGTGCTATCACCAAACGGGCTCAGGACGTTTGCTGCAGCCCTGAAAAACCAGAACAAAACAATTACAACGAATATTGCAGTTACAGCATTTACATAACTCTGCGTGTCGGGTTTGGAATAGAGCTCTTCCCTCGAACTGTCAAGCACCACTGCAACCATTATTATCAATGAAATCGTTTCAACTACTATCTGAACAATTGCCAGATCCGGAGCCTTTAACAGCAGGAAACATATTACAAGGCCATAACCCACTATCCCGCATGCAATTACTGCTGAAAGAAGATCCTTTGCATGGATTGCAAATAATGCCCCCACAATCATTAGTCCTGTTATTACGGATATTGCAATTTCCATCTGGATTATGTAATTTATATCATGATTATCAGCATGATTATCAGTCCGGCACAGACCCAGATTATATAACCCGGCAGAACTCCCGTGTGTGCCTCGCTGAAAATGTGGCTCAGCCGGAGTACAAACCTTTTTGACAGATCATAAATGTCAAACCATTTCTCTTCGGCTCTTTTATAAATACCCGAAATAAACCCAAACTCCGACAACGTTTTGTAGAATTCATGTGCCGGATAAGCAGTATGATCCTGAATTCTTTCACCCCCTATAAAACTGTCTTCTCTCCTGAAATTCCTATAGTTCAGTATAAGATAGAATATCAGTCCGAATACTAATGATATTATTACAAGAAGTGAAACAAATGAGGAATCCCAGAATCCTGCGAATTGAAATTCTCCGGTTACAGGCATGAAAAGTCCTTTCACGACAAGATTTGTTGCGAAGATCCCGAATGCGGTACAAAATAGAGCCAGAATGGCTGAAGGCAGCCACATCAGGACTGGTACTTCGCGGACATTTTCAAGTGATTCTTTCCGGCGGCCAAGGAAAATGCCCCCGATGAATTTGATAAAGCTCGCAAGGGTCAGCGCAGACCCAAGCACAGCAAGTCCAAGCCATAGTACCCATAGTTTTGCTGCAATTCCTTCCTGTGCTCCTGACTCGATTATCCCCTGATATATCATCCATTTTGAAGCAAATCCGTTGAATGGAGGGACGCCCGAAATAGATACCGCAAATATCATTGCCGTTATAAATGTTACGGGCATTTTCGTCGACAGACCTCCAAGGTCGTCAATATTCACCTCTCCCGTCCTGTATTCTACATTTCCGGCTGTAAGGAAAAGGCCGCTTTTATAAAGGGCATTATTTATCATATGGAACAAGCCGGCGGCAACTCCGATCATCGAACCAAGACCAAAACCAAGGATCATATAACCTACCTGCGATACTGCATGAAAGCCCAGCAGACGCTTGTAATTGTGTTGTACAAGGGCCATCATCACAGCAGCAATTATTGAGATTGATCCGGTGATCAGCAGGACGAGTCTCATAGCATCATTCATTATGAAAATATCCGTCGTAATTCTGGCAAGGAAATAGATCCCAAGAAGTTTATCAAGAGAAGCCGGCAGGATTGCTGAAGAGGATGCCGGAGCATCTTTTGCATAATCGGGTACCCATGTATGGAAGGGGAAGGCGCCTGCTTTTGTGAAACATCCGATAAGCAGAGCAATAAAGGCTGTCACAGAAAGGATGTTGTCCGTGGTAAGAGATACGGAATCAATGCTGAAAGATCCCGTCAGCCTGTAAACCATGGCAATACCAATGATCATTATTGAATCCGAGCCTCCGATGAGTATAAGAGTTTTCTTTGCAGTGGCCGAACTATCTTCATCCCTGCCCGGGATAAGCTTATAAAGGGTAATGCCAAGAATACCCCAGAAGATAAGAAACATTATAAGATTATCTGCCAGAACTGCACCATATGAACATCCGAGTGTGATCAGGAACCATTGATAGTAATGCTTTGCCCTTCCTTTCTTTATATATATTATTGAATAAATAAGTATTAGTATCGAAAAAAGGCTTATAAACAGGATGATAAGCTTGCTCAGGTTGTCGACCGAGAATGTAAAGAAGCTTTCTGCACCGTCTGTCAGATCCGAACCCAGAAGCACATTGCAGGTCCTGTCCATAATCCCCTCAAGAGTAACAATCTGAGCCGCCGATGTGAAAAAGGGAATTGTTAAGTAACCGGTAATAAGGCTGATCAGCAGTGCAAAGTAACCTTTAGCTTTCAGATACTTTTCCGGTACCAGAAACAGAACAATACCTGCAAGAAAAGGAAGCAATATCAGAAGTTGAAGGAATTTACAAACTGAAGGATTTGATACTATTGAGAATAATCCGCTCATTTCTATGTTATTTTTTTCTTCAGCTCAATTGTTCTTTTAAGTGATAGTTCTATAAGCTCTTTCGCGTTCATCAATTTCCTTCCGGAATTAATGTCGAGGGCCACGGCCATTCGTTCCGTGCAGCAGTAACAAGGATCGACCGCTGCCAGTGAGATAGTTGCATCTGAAATAGTCTGACCGATACAGGATTTCTTAAAGGTTGCAATATTGACATAGCTTGGAGCTCTGATCTTGTGCCTTACCGGAGAATTAGAGCCGTCAGAAACCACAAAATGAAAGACTTCCCCTCTGGGAGCCTCTGCGCGGCCTGTCCCGGAACCTTCAGGTATCTCATTCACCTTAACTGCAATATCTCCCTCCGGGGTTTTTTCAAGTCCGCCAAGACATTGTTCAATAATTGAGATGGATTCATACATCTCCAGTAATCTTACCTTCACTTTTGCAAAAACATCACCCTCTTCCGCTGTGATCACCTTCCAGCTGACAAGCGGATATGCAGCATAAGGATCATCTCTTCTTATATCTATAGAAACACCGGAAGCCCTTGCAGTCGGACCTACAGCGCCAAAGTCACTAATGTCCTGTCTGGTAAGTACACCGACTCCCTTTGTCCTGGCATGTATAACGGGATCATCCATCACTGCACCTGTGAGCAGATCTGTTTTCTTCTTTACATCGGAAAGGGTTTTTCTTATTGTGGAAATTTTATTGTTTTCAATATCCCGGCGCACACCTCCGACCTTGAACATTGCATAACTGTTCCTGTTACCGGTTATCATCTCAAACAGATCGAGAATGGGCTCACGGTACTTCCAGGCCCACATGAAAACAGTATTATATCCCAGGAAATGACCTGCCAGACCAACCCACAGGAGATGACTATGGATCCTTTCAAGTTCACCGATTATGGACCTAATATATCTGGTCCTGTCAGTTATATCAATACCGGCAATCTCCTCAACAGCATTGGCAAAAGCAAAGGGATGAGAGGTGGAACATATCCCGCAAATCCGCTCGACAAGGAAGAAGACCTGATCATAGGTTTTTGATTCACTGAGCTTCTCAATCCCCCTGTGATTATATCCCGTTTCCCACTTTATATCCTTTACGATCTCACCGTCGCAGAATAGCTTGAACAGCTCAGGTTCTTCCTGCAGAGGATGATAGGGACCAATCGGTATGAGCGTTTTTGTACCCATTTTGCCAGTTCTTATTTAAACTCTTTCCTGTAAGGATAAACACCTTCAGCCCAGTTACCTTCAGATATAAGCTTTTCCTGGTTGGGATGATTCAGAAAGTCAATTCCAAATAATTCATGAATCTCCCTCTCGATCCAGTTTGATGCATTGAATAAATTTGAAAGAGACTCTATCTGAGGATTTTCCCTGTTAATTATCACATGAATGTTAAGGACAAGTCCTGTTGAATCAAGACTGAAGTGATAATTGATCTCAAATCCTCTTTTTGTATGAAGGGCTGAAGCTATTATGAACCTTAATCCTGCAGTCTTGTACAGATACTCAGCGATTCTGACAATGGATTCCGGTTTCACTGATACCGTTGCCCGCCTCTCGCTCTTCTTTGTCACTTTAAGTACCTCAGTATCGAAGCTCTTCTTTAATTTTTCTATTACCAGATCCGTTTCCATTGTATATCGTTCCAACCAGTTATTTTAAACTCACCCCTCACACCTCACTATCTCCCCGCCAGTTTCACTATCCCGGCAATTATCGCTTCCGGCTTTGGCGGACACCCTGGTATATAAGCATCAACAGGGATAATCCTGTCAACCGGTCCGGCAAACGTAATCCCTTCGGCAAATATCCCGCCTGTGCAGCCGCATGCCCCTATTGCTACCACCAGTATTGGTTTGGGCGCCTGATTATATATTTCAATCAACCTGTCTTTATCGCGCTTATTAATTGATCCGTTAACAAGAAGTACATCAGCATGTCTTATGCTTCCGACCAGAAGGATCCCGAAACGTTCAAGATCATACCTCGGCGTGAGACAATCAAGTATCTCAATATCGCAATTATTGCAGGAGGCCCCTCCGAAATGAAAGACCCACAGTGATTTTTTAAAGCAATAATTCTTAAATCCCACTTTCTTAATTTTAATAGCCAAACGAAATCAAAACCAGTGCAATAACAGCTATCAGATTCATCCAGATCATGAAGAAGCCGATAGCCTGCTTTATCTTAATCCTTGGATTTGTATTCCTTATCAGTGTTAATATCAGAACAACCAGCAGTATTTTAAGCACTGCCCACAAAATATTTATCCCTTCGAGCCTGAATCCGTTCATCAGTACTGCAACAAGAAGTGCCGGAAGGATGAAGATCATAATATATTTTGTGAGTTTTATCAGCGCATATGCCGGGCCTGAATATTCAATGAATATACCTTCTGTTATCTCTGCTTCTGCTTCAGGCATATCAAAGGGGACCAATGCCAGTTTTGCCTGGATACAGAATACACCAACAATAAAAAGAAGCACCCCGGATATGCTTGCAATAAAAGGTGACCCTGTCTGTTGTGCGTGAATGATATTATACAGGTCGAACTGCTGATCACATTTCATGATTATTCCTGCAATAAAGAGCAGGAATGTAAGCTCGTAACTCATAATGAGCTTCATTTCCCTCGATCCCCCGATAGCAGCTAGCGGATTTCCGGAAGCCAGAGAACCTGTTATGTAAGAAAACGACGGGATTGTAAGCAGGTAAAAGATGACCAGGAGATCTCCTTTGAATCCCGTGGTTATGTCAAACAGAGGCAACAGGATGAAAATACCTGCCAGTACAGCTCCGATAACCCCGAAAACAGGAGCCAGCAGAAACAGGACAGGAGATCCGTGTTTCGGGAGAATAGTTTCCTTAACAAGTAAAAGTTTGAAAAAATCATAAAACGGTTGCAGCAGAGGAGGTCCCTTGCGGAACTGAACCCTGGCAGTGATCTTCCTGTCGAACCATGACAGAAATGCTCCTGTAACCGCGGTGAAAAGCAGTCCCGGGAAAATAAAGAAATAAAAGAAATTGACTGCCATATTATTTTATTTCAGTTTTATAGAGATACTCTCTTATAAGAACTTTTTCGTTGAGCCGGTAAATATTCTTTTCAGGCGATTCACCGTCGTCAGTCAAATAAGCTGTTCCGGCAGGACAGGCGTCAATGAATTTTTTCACCTCATCCTCATCACCAAGGTTGTAAAACAGTTCCCGGTTACGGTGATGAACAAAGAAATCTGTCATCATGGTTCCGAAAGGACATATTGTAACACACGACTTACATGAAACGCAAAGGTTGGTACGGCGTGTAACAACTCCATCACTGTCCTTTTCAAGTGCTTCAGTCGGACAGACAGCAATACAGGGAGCATCTTCACATTTTCTGCAGGTGAACATGAAGGTCGCCAGTTCCCTAATTGTTTTCAGACCGTTTGAATTTGGGGACTGGCAGAATAATCCTTCAGGGAGTGTAAGGTCAGAATTACCGGACATTGCCTCCCGTAGCCTGATCATATCTATTACAAGGTTCTTAGGCATATCAGTCCCATATATTTGGTTGATCTTTAATTTCATTGTAAGTGAATACGGGACCGTCTTTGCAGACAAAGAACTCACCCATCATACAGTGGCCGCATTTCCCGAGTCCGCAGGACATGTTTTTTTCCATTGAAAGGTAAATTTGTTCGTCTTTATAGCCCATTTCAAGGATCTTAAGGGTTCCGTATTTCATCATTACAGGCGGACCGCAGACAACAGCTACAGAATTAGTGACGTTGACACTGACATTATTCAGAAGGGTAGGGGCAACCCCGACAGGTCCGTCCCACTCTTCGTCTCCTTTATCAACTGTCCTGTAGGCTTCAAATTTATCAATGCTGTTCAGCCTGTTAAACAGAGGTTTATAAATACAGTCTGCCGGTGTTTTGGAACCGTAGCAAAGGATTACCTTCTCAAGATTGTCCTTAACATGTTCCAGGGCATAGAGCAGTGATCTGATAGGAGCAAGGCCGCAACCGCCTCCAAGTATCAGAACCTCTTTCCCGAAGAACCTTTCAACAGGATAACCCCTGCCATACGGACCTCTTATACCCATAAAAACACCCGGAATAAGATTGTGCATGATCTCCGTAACATATCCGGTTTTCATTACAGTTACCTCAAGCCGGTCATGTATCAAAGGCGATGATGAAGGAGTGAAAGGCGCTTCCCCGATACCATCAACAGATAATTCAATGAACTGCCCGGTACTGAAACTGAAATCTTCCTCAGGAATAAGGACAAATGTTTTTATCAGAGGCGATTCTTCAATCACTTCAGTCAGTCTGGCCTTTAATGGCTTGTAAATATTTCTTTGGCCGCTCATAAAGCTGTCCGGGCAAGTTCCATAAACAATTCATTTTTATTTATCTTGCCTATACAGGCATCGATGCATCTTCCACAACCGGTACAGGCGACCGGTCTGAATTTTTGAGGTTTCCAGATATATTTGCACATATATCTGTTCCTGAACCTGTTGTGGAGACGGAAAAGCGAATCTTCACCTCCGGCTACCCTTTCAAAACCAGGATACTGGCAGGCGTCAAGCTGTTTTACCTTTTCAAAACCGGGCTTGTCAATAAGCAGAAAACAGCTGCATGTGGGACAAATTGTTGCACATGCACCGCATGAAACACACTTTGATGAATATTTTAACCATATCTCTTTTCCAGCCAGGCTGACTATCTCTCCCGTTCGCTTATAATCCGGAAGTCCCTTATTTGTTTCTGCCAGCAGAGCCTCAGTCGCAGAGTGTTCCCTTTCGATCAGAGAGAGAATTTCTTCCTCCTTGCATTCATGTGATGACTCAATTTTATTCAGGAAATCTTCACCCTTCTGTGTAATTATCCTTAGATACACAATGCCTTCAATGATAATCAGGCCAAGATCGGCAATGGTTGTCGGATATGGTCTTATACCATAGGAAGTGCAATGGCAATGTTCCTGCTTTCCAATACAGTCAGAACCAATAATGATCGTATTCTCACGACGCTTCCTGTAAAAAATGTCATTGAAGTCACTGCCCAGATAAATTTCATCAAGCAGGGCAAGCGCTTCAACATCACAATTCGGTGGTCCGATGATTATCCTTGGTCTTTCACCAATCCTTTCGCCTGTCACATTTTCTTTCACAGGCAGGAAGAAATTTTTAAGAGGAGTTACAGGTTTCGGTTCGTTATAGACTATTGCCTCAATATCTGAAACGGCTATATATTTATAATCATGGCCGTGCTCACTGCTGACAGGGGCAAAGACATCATGAGATGAAAGCAAATCAAGAATTACTTTATCCCATTTTTTCTTTGTTATGCTATTATAACGCATTTATGTGATAAAGTTCACATATATAAAATTATATTCTGTATATTAAATAACAAATGAAAAATTACTGATTTTCTCATGCAAAAATATTTGTAAGAGATAATAAGTTAATAATCAATTAAATAAAATACTTTTTTATTTTTTAAAATAATTGATTAAATTTCGGAAAAATAGTTTAATCAGGAAATAATGTGAAACAAATCACAAAACATGTAATAAAAAACAGCCTTAAAAGGATCTTTCTCTACAGGGCATGTCTTGTAAGACTGAAACTTATGGGAGTTGAACGGGTATATTCCTATACTCTGGCTCATGAAACAGGGGTTACTTCTGATCAGGTCAGGAAAGACTTTTCAGAATTTAAAATTACCGGAAACAAGAGAGGAGGCTATAAAATAGATGAGTTGCTGGAAAAATTGGAAAGTATTTTTCACAGGAATCAGGATCATAATATAGTTCTTATCGGGATGGGTAATCTCGGCCTTGCATTATCGAAGTACAGTCGGTTTGTTCAGAGGAACATGAATATTGTGGCAACTTTCGATATCGATCCTTTCAAGCAGAAGCAGCGATCTGACCTCCCGGTTTATTCAATGAGCAGACTGAAAGAGATCATCGACAGGTTTAAAGTCAGGGTTGCCATAATTGCAGTTCCTGAGATATCTGCCCAGGAGGTTGCAGATGAGCTGGTTCGTCTTGGTATTAAGGGAATTGTGAATTTCGCCCCGGTCCTTCTGAAAATGCCCCCCGACGTTGTAATTAATAATGTCAACCTCTGCGATGAACTTGAAAGTGTGATCTATTATGTTCACAAACAGATTAAGGCTGACGGAACTAAAAACCTGGAGCTATTATACAAGGGTATGAAATACTGATTAAGGGTCTGGTGCAGGGCGTCGGATTCCGGCCGTTTATCTACCGGATGGCAGTAAAGCACGGATTATCAGGGGAAGTTGACAACCGGAACGACGGAGTTTACCTTATAGTTCAGGGCGATTCCTCTGCAATAGACAGGTTTACAAATGATGTGCTCCATAACGCGCCACCTGCATCCCGTATAAAGTCAATAGAAATGAGCCCTGTAAGGACTGCCGGCTATGAAGGATTTTCTATTGCGGAAAGTAAAGACTTTAACAGGAATGTAACAGAGATAAGCCCTGATATTGCGGTCTGCAGGGAATGCCTTGATGATATGGAAACCGATCCCGCCAGGATCGCTTATCCTTTCGTAAACTGCACACATTGTGGTCCCAGGTTTACAATTATTGAAGAATTGCCCTATGACCGTCAGAATACAACGATGAGAAGCTTTGAAATGTGCAGTAAATGTAAATCTGAGTATAGTAATATTTATGACAGGCGCTTCCATGCACAACCAATAGCTTGTAACTCATGCGGACCTGTTTATAAATATGAAGACTATTCCGGATTCTGTACAGACATTCATGATATTGTTGAAAGGATTACGCTTCAGATAGATTCAGGAAAAATAGTTGCCATTAAAGGGTTTGGAGGCTACCACCTTCTGTGCGATGCATTTAATAATAATGCTGTCCTGACTCTCAGGAAAAGGAAGCAAAGGGATTCTAAACCGTTTGCAGTAATGTTCAGAGATATTGAGACAGCTTCGGAATATTGCTTTATTGATGAAGAGGACAAAAATGAACTCCTGTCGTGGAGAAGACCTGTTGTAATTCTAAGACAAAAAAATGAACTGGCTCCTGCAGTAAATAATGGTCTGTCAACAACAGGGGCATTAATGCCATATATGCCATTCCATTATCTGTTGTTCAAAAAGTTAAATACCCGCGCAATTGTTTTTACCAGTGCTAATATGTCAGATGAACCGGTAATAATCGATGACGTGATTGCCTGTAATGAACTGACCCGTGTGGCAGATTCTATGGTAAGCTACAACCGTGAAATACTTAACAGGGCTGATGACTCAGTCGTCAGGTTCATAAATAACAGATTAACTGTAATCCGGCGTTCAAGAGGCTTCGTTCCGGGGCCCGTTGATATCAGGTTTGAAGCAGAAGGTATTCTTGCGCTGGGTGCAGAACAGAAAAACAGTTTCTGTATCGGAAAGGGCAAACAGGCTATACTGAGTCAGTATATCGGCGATCTTAGAAATAAGGCAACTTTAGAATTTTTCACCGGATCGATAGAGAGATTTGGAAAATTGTTCCGTTTTAAGCCTTCATATTTAGCCTGTGACCTTCACCCGGATTATCTTTCTTCACAATACGCAGAAAATCTTGAAGCCAGGCTCGGGATCCCTCTTCTGAAGGTGCAGCATCATCACGCGCATATTGCATCCTGTATGGCTGAGAATTGTATCGACGAAGAGGTTATAGGAGTGTGCTTTGACGGTACAGGTCTTGGAACAGACGGAACAATCTGGGGCGGTGAATTCATGATAACAGACCTGTGTGAATTCAGAAGATATAGTCATTTTGATGAAATACAACTTCCCGGAGGTGATATAGCGGCAAATGAGCCGTGGAGGTCTGCATTTTCATATCTGTGGAAATATTTTGGTGATGATTTTGACTATTATAGCATCCCTGCCTTCAGGACCATCTCACAGGAAAAATTCTTAGCATTAAGGGAGATGCTGAATAAGAAAATAAATACACCGCTTTCTTCCGGTGCAGGCCGTCTGTTCGATGCTGTATCGGCTATGACAGGATTGTGTACATTTTCATCATTCGATTCGGAAGCTCCCATCAGACTGGAATCGGCAATATGTGATTTCACGGATGACTTCTACCCCTTTCAGGCCGGAAAAACAGTAATGTTCAGAGATACACTGAAAGAGATTCTGAAAGATATCCCGGAAAGATCTGTATCACTCATTTCCGCCAAATTCCATAATACAATTGCCAGGCTTATTCTTGACGTTGCCGTTCAGATACGCAGTGAAACATCAGTTAATAAAATAGTCCTTACCGGAGGGGTTTTTCAGAACAAATATCTTGTGGAAAAATCCTTATATCTTTTAAGGAAGTGTGAATTTGAAACTTTTACTAATCATTATGTGCCACCAAATGACGGGGGAATTTCCCTTGGTCAGCTGGTGATTGCATCAAAAAAGCGTGAAATATGTGCCTGAGTATCCCTGCCAGGATAATTTCGATTGACGGAAGCATGGCAGAGGTTTCTGCCGGCGGAACGGTTTTTAAGGCCGGACTGCAGATGGTCGAAGATGTGACTGTCGGAGACTACATCCTGCTTCATGCCGGATTCGCAATTCAGAAGATCAGCGAAGAAGAAGCTTCTGAAACAATGAAGCTGCTGAAAGAGATGGAAGACGCCATTAACGATACGGAATGAAATATATCGACGAATACAGGGACAAGGATCTGATAATGAAGCTTGCCGCTCAGATAAGAAGATCGGTAAAAGGGACATATACTTTCATGGAGGTTTGTGGAGGTCATACAGCTGCCATTCAAAGGTTTGGCATTCCGTCACTTCTCCCTGAAGAGGTGAAGCTTATTTCCGGTCCCGGATGTCCGGTATGCGTGACTGAAAAGGATTTCATCGACAAGGCAATAGAGTATTCTTTGAGAAAGGATGTTATTCTGACTACTTTTGGCGATCTGATGAGGGTTCCGGGTTCATTCACTTCACTTGAGAAAATGAAATCTTCAGGTGCTGATATCAGGATAGTTTTTTCAGGACTGGATGCTCTTAAAACAGCCAGGATTAACCCTGATAAGAAGGTCATTTTCCTCGGTATCGGATTTGAAACAACAGCTCCGGGCACAGCTGTTACTATAAAAAGTGCTGTGATTGAAAAAATCAGTAATTTCTTTGTTCTCAGCTCACATAAGGTTATGCCTCCTGCCATGGAGGCAATTCTTAAAGACGGAACTGCCATTGACGGATTTATCTGCCCCGGTCATGTTGCAGTTATTACAGGTTCATCAGCCTTTGATTTCATTCCGGAAAAATATTCCAGGGGATGTGTTGTTACCGGATTTGAACCGACAGATATACTACTGGGTATATATATGCTTATACAACAGGTAAATAATAATGATCCGTTTGTGGAGATCCAGTATAAAAGGGCTGTTACAAGGAATGGGAATCCTCTGGCAAAAAGCGTAATGCAGGCTGTTTTTGAAAAATGTGATGCTTCCTGGAGAGGATTTGGTCCAATACTCTTAAGCGGTCTTGTCCCTGGAAAAGATTACCGGAGATTTGATGCTGAATATCAAATACCTGTGATGGTAAATTCACAGCCTGATAATGAATTATGTATGTGCGGCGATATTCTGAGAGGGTGGAAAACACCTGAAGAATGTCCTCTTTTCAGCAGAGCATGTAATCCATTGAATCCGGTTGGCGCATGCATGGTTTCGAATGAAGGATCATGCAATACATGGTATAAATACAAACTGGCAAAATGAAAGATATAATAACCCTCGGTCATGGCAGTGGAGGGAAACAGATGCATGATCTTATAAAAGAAATTTTTACAGGAAGCTTTGGTATGCCTGAGCCTCTTACAGATTCGGCAATACTCGATTTCACCGGGAATAAACTTGCATTTACGACTGACTCCTATGTAGTTGATCCTTTGTTTTTCCCGGGCGGGAATATTGGGAAGCTTGCAGTATGTGGTACTGTAAATGATCTGGCGGTTTCGGGCGCCAGACCATTATATCTTTCAGCATCTTTTATAATTGAGGAAGGATTTCCTTTCGCTAAACTATCAGAAATTGCCGCTTCAATGGCTGAAGAAGCTCACAAAGCAGGAATAAAGATCGTTACCGGAGATACGAAGGTTGTTGAAAAAGGTAAGTGCGACGGATTGTTCATAACCACTTCGGGCGCAGGGGCTGTACTTCCCGGTAGAGAACATATTAGTTCAGGCAAAAGGATTCGCCCGGGGGATAAGCTTATAATTAACGGACCTCCCGGAAATCATTCAATAGCCGTCCTGGGGGCAAGAAAAGATCTCAGTTTTACAACAAATGTGGTTTCAGATTGCGCGGCATTGAATCACCTTATCGAATCGGTTTGTAACGCCTGTGATGAAATACATTTTATGCGCGATGTTACAAGGGGCGGACTGGCTGCTGTATTGAACGAGATCGCCGGAATTACTGGAATGGGCATGTCAGTAGATGAACCTTCAGTGCCGGTTGACGACCCAGTGAGAGGAGCATGCGAGATGCTTGGCTTTGATCCTCTTTACCTGGCAAATGAAGGTAAGGTGCTGATAATAGCCGGTGCCGGATCAGAAGACAAAATTCTCGGGATCATGCGCTCTGATCCGGCCGGAACACGCCCGGAAATAATCGGAGAAGTATTAAGCGGTGAAAAAAATCATGTTATTCTTAATACTGTCACCGGAGGAAAGAGAATAATCGATATGCCCATCGGTTTACAGCTTCCAAGGATATGTTAAGATGAATTATTAGTCAGCTGATTTTCAGAACTTAAATCCGAATTTGATTTCAAGCCTGTTATAGTTGTCCTTATATGTGTAATCGTAATAATCATTGTTATTCCAGGTCTTCTGCACATAACTTGTTGAGGTATGGCGGTAGGCAAAGGTCAGATAGGGCTCGACGTCTTCTTTTGCCCAGGATATACCTGTTCCGATAGTTATTGACGGCCCCCCCTTAAAATTCTTTTTATCATACTCACCATTGTAGGTATCTATATCATCTGGTCCAAGGTGCAATATTCCTCCGGCTCGTGCAAAAACAAACGGACAAACCCTGGTTTCCTTTAACAAATATTTATATTCTGCGAACAGAGGTGTATAAGGAGCTCCAAGAAATTCCACACCCGATCCACCGCTGAATATATTCCTGGTATTCAGCGTATAATTGACCATTACATTAAAGCTGAATGGTGCAGGATAATGTGAGACCTGAGATCCGATAAGAAAACCTGCTTCAAGCGCTATACCGAATCCTTCTGATTTTCTGCCTGAAATAAATGGAACCTCTTTGATAAACTTTTCTACATCACTGATCGGATATATGAAAAGACTCCCGTCAGAAGACTGGATTTTATACTGGTTATCGCTTATCTCCAGCAGCTTTCCGTAAATTACACTACCGTTCCTGAGGTATAGAGCATCTTTCTTTTTTTGCGCGGCAAGCGGTAATGACATAATAGTCAGTATCATGGCCAGGATAGATAATTTTTTCATGGTAAGGTTTTATTTGGGTTAAAAAGTTTAGCATGATTTTTGATTTAATATAAATGGCTAAACCTAATTCTTATGAAAGCAAAAATCATTCCAATTGTTGTTCTTATAGCAATGGGGTTCTTCCTTTTTAATTCCTGTGAAGATTCAACATATCGCATTTACACAGGAAATTCGCCTGTCTATATGTCTTATGACAACCTCAGGAAGGCGGTTAAGGTAGAGCAGAACGCAGAGCTTGAAAATCCCGGCAAGATCTATTTCAAGGACAATTATATATTCATTGTGGAAGAACTTAAAGGGATACATGTTTATGATAACAGTAATCCTGCATCTCCTGTTAGAAAGGCATTTGTGAACCTTCCGGGAGTAGTGGATATATCAATTTCCGGGTATATTATGTATGCCGATTCATTTGTTGACCTTGTTGTTCTGGATGTCCAGGATATTAACAATATCCATGAAGCGGGAAGGATTAAAGATATTCTTCCATATACGGTACCTCCTGCAGATAATGATTATCCTTTAGCTTTTGTTGATGAGGATAAAGGTGTAGTAATTGACTGGGAGGTTGAGAAAATTAAAGAGAAAGTGAATCAGGACCGGAATCCCTATCCCATTTTCTGGCTGAAGGCAGATTTTGCTGCGATGTCCAATTCATCAGGTAACTCTTCAGGAGTAAGCGGTGGTGGTGTAGGAGTAGGAGGATCAATGGCAAGATTCGGCATCAAGGGAAATGTCCTTTATGTCCTTGATCAGAATACCCTCAAGGTATTTGATATTACAAATAAGACCAGTCCCGTAAAGCATAACGACCTTTATCCCGGATGGGGTGTAGAAACAATGTATCTTACTGAAAATACAATGTTCCTGGGAACAACCACAGGTATGGTCATTTTTGATATAAGTATTCCTCTTTCTCCACAGACCCGAAAATTCTTTTCACATGCCAGAAGCTGTGATCCGGTAATTGTTGATGATACGCTTGCATATATTACCCTGAGAACAGGAACTACCTGCGGAGGCTCGACGAACACACTCAGTGTTGTAAATGTAAAGAACATTAATTCTCCTTCACTTGTAGCTACCTATTCAATGACAAACCCTCACGGGCTGGGTAAGGACGGGGACCTTCTTTTTATTTGCGATGGCAATGCCGGGCTAAAGATCTATGATGCTTCTGATCCGAAGACGATAACTAATCACCTTGTTTATACCTATCCCAATATCAATACCTATGACGTTATCCCTCTGGGAAATGTCCTTGTCCTTATAGGTGATGACGGATTATATCAGTACGATTATTCGAATGTACTGAGCATACGGCTGATAAGTTCCATTCTGACGGAAGACTAGGATGGTAGTATGGTCGTGCGGTCGTGCGGTCATGCAGTCATGTGGTCGTGCAGTCGTGCGGTTGTGCAGACTGGTTAAAAATTGTTAAAAAAATATTTGTTAATAATTTCTGCCGTTGCACTCCTGTGCCATTGCGCATTGAGCCATTGCGCCGCTGTACCATTGCGCCTTTGCGCCCCTGCGCCAGTGTGCCGCTGTGCCGCTGTGCCATTGTTTATTTTAATTCTAAATTATCAACAAATAGAGTTACTCAGTTTTTTTTTAGTCTATTGTTATTAATTTCACAGCGCCCAAAAAAAGGGAAACTGTAAAACAAAACTATATTAACTAATAAAAACCGACTTAAAATGTATCAATTGGGAAATCTAGTAAAGGAATTATCCGACAAGCATGGCAGGGCAAGGGATAGTCTTATCCCTATTCTGCAGGGTATTGTTGAAAGGCATAATTACCTTACCGACGAGGCAATGGTTGAAGTTGCGAAAGAGCTTGATATATCGGCAGCTGAAGTTTACGGAACGGCCTCATTTTATACCTTTCTCGATACAACCGTGAGAGGAAAATATGTAATCAGGGTTTGTAAAACAATAACCTGTTCAATGAAGGGTAAGAGTGAAATCATTCAAACCCTGGAGGATATGCTTAAGATAAGGGTGGGAGAGACAACGTCGGATCGTCAGTTCAGTCTGATTGAGACTAACTGTATTGGGTGGTGCCATAAGGCTCCTGCGATCCTGATAAATGAAATGCCTTATACCGAGCTTACACCGGAAAAGGTTGTTGAGATTATTAAGGGTTATATGCAAAAAAGATAACACTGTGGTATTATGGAAAAAAGAGGACTGAACAAAGTAGATCTGATCTTTGAAAAAATAGATCCGAAAGAAGTACTTACAATAGCTTTTAAGATGTCTCCTGCAGATATAATTCAGCAGGTGCTTGATTCCGGACTGAAGGGACGTGGTGGTGCCGGTTTCCCTACAGGTCTGAAATGGAAATATACAGCAGCGGTCAAAGAGCCTGAAAAGTATGTTGTATGCAATGCAGATGAAGGCGAGCCAGGTACATTCAAAGATCGCGAGATTCTGGACAGGGTTGCTTACAAGGTTTATGGAGGCATGGCTATAGCAGCCAGGGCAATAGGAGCGAAGAAGGGTATTGTTTACCTGCGAGGTGAATATAAATTCCTTCTGCCTCAGCTGATGATGGAACTGGAAAAATTTCACAAGCTTGTAAAGGAGATCGGTTATGATTTCAGGATAAATTTCTGTATGGGGAGCGGCGCATATATTTGCGGTGAGGAAAGTGCACTTTTTGAATCAGTAGAGGGTGGTCGCGGTGAACCCCGCAATAAACCACCGTACCCCACAACATCAGGTGTATTCGGCAAGCCGACTTCAATAAATAATGTTGAGACCCTGGTTACATCAATGATGATCATTAAACACGGTCCTGAATCATACAGCCAGCTTGGTACAAAAGACTCAAGGGGTTCAAAAGTATTCTCCATATCCGGTGATACTCCTACCCCGGGGATCTTTGAACTTGAACTTGGCATGTCGGTACAGGAATTCGTCAATGAATTCGGCGATGGTGATACAAAAGCTGTACAGGTTGGCGGTGCTTCAGGCTTCTGTGTCCCCAGAAAACGATTTGAACAGACAGTGATAGGATTTGAAGGCGTTCCCACAGGAGGATCGATGAAGTTATTCAACAGCTCAAGATCAATGTATAACGTTCTTCATAATTACCTGGATTTCTTCGCGGAAGAATCATGCGGACAATGTACCCCTTGCCGGGTCGGTTGCCAGCAGTTGCTCAAAGGTGTAGAGAAGGTCAAAAAGGGAGAAGTAAAATCGACTTATCTTAATGAACTGGTCAAGCTCGCAGATACTATGAAAGTAGCTTCAAAATGCGGACTCGGACAATCAGTGGGCAATGCCTTCAAGACAATTGTTGAGAATTTCAGGGAAGAGATCATCTATTAATTACTAAATCATAGCGAAATAATGATAAATCTGAGTATAAATAACCAGAGAGTTTCAGTTCAGCCGGGCACTACTGTTCTGGAGGCTGCAAGGAAACTTAATATTAACATTCCGACATTATGTAACCATCCCGACCTTTGCGTTGCAGGTAACTGCCGGGTTTGTGTAGTCGAACAGACCGGGGCAAGAACACTGATCGCCGCGTGTGCAATGCCTGCCGCAGAAGGTATGGATATACAAACAAATACCCTGAAAGTAAGAAATGCAAGGAAACATATTGTTGAGCTCCTGCTTTCAGAACACAGGTCGGATTGCACAAAATGTTACAAAAATCAGAAATGCGAACTACAGCGACTGGCAAATGAATTTGCCTTCGGAGATACAATATTCCTCGACCTGGTTCAGGATCGCCCCTATACCATTGACAGATCCTCGCCTTCATTTATCAAGGATGACAGCAAATGCATCCGTTGCCAGAGATGTGTGAGAACATGTACGGAATTACAGCATATTTCAGCAATTGCTGTGGCAAACAAGGGAATGCACCAGAAGATATCTTCATTCCACGACCGGCCTATGAGCCACGTTGTTTGTACAAATTGTGGTCAGTGTGTAAACCGCTGCCCTACAGGTGCACTCGTTGAAAAGACATATATCGACCAGGTATGGGATGCTATATACGATCCTGAAAAACATGTCGTTGTACAAACCGCACCTGCAGTGAGAGTAGCCCTGGGTGAAGATCTGGGATATGATCCCGGAGAACGTGTTACAGGGAAGATGGTCACTGCCCTCCGACAACTGGGATTTGACTCCGTACTTGATACAGACTTCAGCGCTGACCTTACAATTATGGAAGAAGGTACGGAGTTACTTACCCGGCTGAAGAAGGTTCTTGTCGACGGCGATAAGAAAACATCAATACCTATGTTTACATCCTGTTCTCCAGGCTGGATAAAATTCATTGAACATAAATACCCTGAATTTCTTCATAACCTTTCTACCTGTAAATCGCCCCAGCAAATGTTCGGAGCACTTGCAAAGACATTCTATGCCCAGAAGAAGAAACTTGATCCCTCAAAGGTAGTCTCAGTATCAGTTATGCCCTGTACGGCGAAGAAATATGAAGCCGATCGGCCGGAAATGAGATCAAGCGGATATAAGGATATTGATTTTGTCCTTACAACCCGTGAACTTGCCGTAATGATCAAGCAGGCAGGTATAGATTTCAGGAATCTTGAACCTTCTCATTATGATTCTGTAATGGGTGATTCAACAGGCGCTGCAGTCATTTTCGGTGCCACCGGAGGTGTAATGGAGGCTGCACTGCGTACTGCCTATGAGATAGTTACTGGAAAAGAAGTTCCTTTCACAAATCTGAATATTACTCCTGTCCGCGGTATGGAGGGCGTGAAAGAAGCAACAATCAAGATCGAAGGATGTACCGACGACTGGAAATTCCTCGAGGGTGCCGAACTGAAGGTAGCTATTGCCCACGGGTTAGTAAATGCCAACAAGATAATGAGAGAAGTAAGAACGGGCAAATCGCCATACCATTTTGTTGAAATAATGGCCTGCCCGGGAGGTTGTATAGGTGGTGGCGGACAGCCTATTCCAACAAGCATGGACATCAGGAAAAAACGTATGAAGGCAATCTATTCGGAGGATGAACATATGGTTCTCCGGAAATCACACGAAAATCCGGATGTAATAGCCATTTACAAGGAATTCCTCGGGAAGCCAAACAGCCATCTGGCTCACGAACTGCTCCATACACATTATGTGGAACGGGAAGGATATTGAAAAAAAGCCGGTCTCAACCGGCTTTTTTTTTACCCGATTATTTCGAGGATCTCCTTTATATCTATATCCCTGAGGGGATTGGAAGTTGCGACAAAGGACTCGGCAAGTTTGGATTTTTTCTCCTGAAGTCTCAGGATCTTTTCTTCGAGGGTTCCTGAGGTTATGTACCGGTAAATGAAAACATTCTTGTCCTGGCCTATCCTGTGTGCCCTGCTGAGCGCCTGAAGCTCGGCAGCAGGATTCCACCACGGATCAAGAATAAATACATAATCAGCCGATGTCAGATTTAATCCTGTTCCCCCTGCTTTCAGTGATATCAGAAAGATATGGTTGTCAGGATCATTCTGAAAACCTTCTATAACTTTCTTCCTGTTGGTAGTGGCCCCTGTCAGCATCGAAAACCTTCTGTTTCTTTCTTCAAGCGCCTCTGAAAACAGTTTCAGGTGCATAACAAATGATGAGAATACAAGTATTTTATGTCCTTCATTGACAACATTCTCAATATTGTCCAGAATTGTTTCAAACTTCCCGGAGCCTCCCGCATATTCTTCATCTGCCATCACAGGATGATTGGATATCTGCCTGAGCCTCATAAGTCCCTGTAAAACAATGATCGCAGTCTTTACAGCTTCTTTATGTTCCATTCCGCTCATGATGAGATTCCTGACAGCCGATTTTTCTTCTTCATAAATCTTTGCCTGTTCCTCTGTCATCTCACAAAAAACAGTCTGTTCCGTAACCGGCGGTAGTTCCGGTGTTACCATCTCTTTCTTCCGCCTTAAAATAAATGGTCTGATAAGCTTTTTCAGTTTTGTCTCAATCTCATCATTACGCTCTTTTTCAATAGGTCTGGCAAATTCACGTCTGAAATATGAAAGGGAACCAAGCAGCCCGGGGTTTACAAAATTGAGCTGGGCCCATAGATCTGTAATTGAATTTTCTACGGGCGTTCCCGTCAGAACAAGCTTGTGATCAGATTTCAGCCTGGTAACACTTCTATATATCTGTGATGAGGGATTTTTAATGTACTGGCTTTCATCCAGAATAATATAATGGAAATGGAATGATGTAAAGAGATCAATATCCTGTCGCACAGTATGATAGCTTGAAAGTACAATATCATATCCCGAAAAGTTCATAGCATGACGGTCACGTTGCGTTCCCTTATGTCTGTACACCTTCATTCCGGGGACAAACCTGTAAATTTCGTTCTCCCAGTTGTGGATAATTGTCGGAGGAACGATAATTAATGAGGTAAGGTTTACAGAAGGTTTATCGAAAAGAGTTAATTGTGGTTTCCCTGAAACCTTTCCTGAGGCAGGAATTGTTTCTTTGTTCAATTGCAGCAGAGCAAGTGTCTGTATTGTTTTTCCAAGTCCCATATCATCGGCAAGACATCCTCCAAGCCCTGATGACTGTAGCCAGATCAGCCATCCTAATCCTTCAAACTGGTACCCCCTCATTTCGCATTTAAGTCCGGATGGTTTCACAGGCAATGGCAGTTCTTCAGGCATAAGGAGCTTCTCAAGATATCTAAATGACTCGTTTTCTTCCTCTTTAAGAATTTCAATAAGTAAGGGGAAATGCTGCTTGTGTATCCTTATTGATCCGTTCTGATCTTTCCCGAACTCAAATAAGCTCCGGTATTCTGTAAACCATTCAGCAGGAAGAATTGCAATGGTGCCATCCGGTAACTCAAACTCATGTATCTCGTTCAGGATATTATGCTTAAACCGGATAAACGGGAATTGATATTCTCCGATCGTTACAGTGGCCTGAAGATCAAACCAGTCGCCCTCCTTTAAATTGCTGATTTCAATATTTACAGGTTTGAGATTATATTCTTTATCAAGCCGCCTGGAAAAAACAATAAAGCCGGCAGAAACAAAGTTCTCATAATTCCTGTTCATTGCTTCAATAACCCTGTGTACATCTTTAACAGGTTTCAGATCATCATCCTGCAGGTAATAATTGACCTGGTCATCTGAATTAAAACCCGCTTCCAGTAGGAAATCCCTGCAACCTTCTTCCCATTTCAGATCACGACCGTATTTGTGAAAAATAAACTCCCCTCCCTTGTTCTCAAATGTTGTGAAATTCTCCGACTCATCATCAGGCGATACCAGGATGCCTGAATAGTAATAGCTCAGAATTAACACAGGATATCCTCTGATACTGTTCTCAAGACTTATTGATACTTTCTTTTCGGGAACAGGATTAATAATTCTGAATCCTGTACCTTCTGTTTTAAAACTGTTTACAGCGTTCAGGATAAATCCTGAGAAGTACCTGGTTTCAGTGTTCTTAGGAACTATTACAGCCTCCTTTGTAAGGAAGGGGCGAAGCTTCTGACCATCGATATCTTTGATCAACAATACTTTGTTTCCATTTCTAATTATGCATGGACTGTTGCACAGAATATCGATGGGATTATGATATAATTCTATCTTTTTACCTTCAGATTCGATTTTTAATTTATATGTAACAGATTCATCAGACCTGTCGAACCGGAACAGAGGAACAGCCGGTTCAGCAAGAAAATCAAGCTGGTCTTCAGGGTGAACAATGTTGGAATGTGATCTGCTGATGAAACATGGAATGCCTTCATCCCTCAGAAGATAATAACATTTCCTTAACCTTTTTTCAATATATGGTCTTATGAATTTTTCAATTTTTTCCTGTGAGACATTTTCAAGGAATTCCTTAACGCTTTTGTCTTTTGAATAGAGCCTGTAAATGGGCCTGTCGGAATATTCATTTGTGATTCTGACAAGTTCAATCTCTTCACTGTCGAGGGTTTTTAAAGTCTCCTCGGACGGGTAAGGTGAAAGGCATTCTGACAGGATAATATATTTTTTCCCGGGCACACCTGCTATAAGATAAGGAAGGAATATCTTTCCCCAGAGCCTGTGCGATGTCAGAATAAGGGCAAATTTTCTTTGTCTGTTTTCAGGTGTCTGATCCAATTTCGGGTAAAAAATTATAAATTTAAGAGAGGTTTAAGAAAATTCAAACTTATTGATTGAAATATTTTCTTCTTAGTTTTGAAATCAATTGAGAAAGATAATTCATATCGATATGGATGCATTCTTTGCATCGGTTGAACAGCTGGATAATCCTGAACTGAGAGGGAAACCTGTTGCTGTCGGCGGAAGTGGTGAACGACATGTTGTTGCAGCTGCAAGCTACGAGGCAAGGAAGTATGGTGTCAGATCGGCAATGCCTTCCGTCACTGCCCGGAAACTTTGCCCGCAACTGATATTTGTCAGGCACAGGTTTGAAAGATACCATGAACTGTCAGAACAGGTTTTCGGAATTTTCACTGAGTATACAGACATCATCGAACCATTATCGATCGATGAGGCATTTCTTGATGTTACAGTCGATAAGAAAAATATAAAATCAGCTACCCTAATAGCCCGCGAGATAAAGCAGGAGATAAAAAAGCGGACAGGACTGACAGCTTCAGCCGGAATATCTGTCAACAAATTCCTGGCAAAGATTGCATCTGACATAAAAAAGCCTGATGGGTTATTTCTAATTCCGCCTGAAGAAGCTGAAGGATTTATTGAAAAGCTGCCCGTTGAAAAGTTTTTTGGGATCGGGAAGGTCACGGCTGAAAAAATGCACAAGCTGGGCATCCATAACGGAGCCGACCTGAAGAAATGGGATCTGCCTTCACTGATAAGAAATTTCGGTAAGGCCGGAAAATTTTATTATGATATTGCCCGTGGTATTGACGACCGTCCGGTTGAAACCGAATCCGAACGCAAATCTGTCGGAACTGAGCTTACATATGAAAAGGATCTGACAACTCAATTCGGGATCATTGCTGAGCTTTATAAGGTTGAAAGGGAACTTATGCACAGGCTTGAACAGGCAGGAACTACCGGGAGGACCGTCACATTAAAAGTTAAATTTGCAGATTTCAGGCAGATAACGCGAAGCCGGACACTCAGAAATTATATAAGGGACTTTGAAACACTTCATAAAGCTGTTACTGAAATAAGAAAATCACTCGATCTGCCCGGTAATAAAATTCGACTTTTGGGAGTGAGCGTTTCAAACCTCGAGTCGGATGATGATGAGGACAGGCAGCTTCATTTGTTCGATGAAGGCGAATGCTGATCAGATCCGGATTGTTCTCCCCCGGATTTCCATCCCATGCCGGTCCGGTTATTTCCTTCAAAGTACTCCCGGAGTTCATTATACCGGATACTGTGAATGTTGAATAACTCAGAACCGGGTTCTGTAAATTTTTTGAAATTTTCAAAACGGGATTCAGCATTTTCGAGGATCTTATAACCTATACTTTCTTCAGAGATTCCCCTCGCGCGGTAAATCTCTAAATATCTCGTAATACCCTCGCTTCCGAAAGCATCAAGATCATCAGCCACAGAAAGTATCTTCAGGATAATATTGCTGCTTTCCGGGTTACCGTATTCCTTGTTGTCATGATTTTCTATTGCCGTTAGTGCATCCATGTGATCGGATAATCTTAATCTGTTCAGAGTCAGATAGCTCTCAGCAGCCATCCTGCTCCGGTAACCGTGTCTGATCCCCTGGTCTTCTGACATTCCGATATCGTGAAAGTAGCTGGCAATTAACAGGTTGATTATAATTTTCTGATTTATTTCCGGTTCGCTGTAGTACCCGAGGATCTCTTTTACATAATTCCATACCCTTCGGTGATGATCAAGATCATGTGACGGAAGATCAGTTTCTCCCCAGGCTTTTTTAAAGAAATCTTCCACAGACCCGAGAAAAGAGTCTTCAGCCTGTCGGATAATCTCAGAATATTTCATCTGTAGAATTTTGCTGTAAATTATTGCCTTCCGTCTAGAGATTATGTGAAAAGTCAGTTTTTGTCTTTTCACCCCTAAATCCCCCAGGGGTGGACTTATTGAAATACAATTATTTGTATACCCATTATAAGAAACAAAAAAAGCAAAAGATCCTGCCTTTTGCTTTTAAACAGGTTAAGCTGTTTGATTTCAGTCTGCTAACATCTTTTTAGCCATATCCAGGATGGTTGTGTCATCGAATGAGACAATTCCTCCTCCCGGTCCCTGTTCAAAATGGACACCGATAGTTTCGCCCCTGTCGAAATTTCTCCCTCCGAAGTAGTTTCTGACGGTTTCTTCGTTCAGATCCAGCGTGTCAGCAATTTTCCGCATACTTCCGGAGGGTAACTGATCTTTTATCTTCCGGAGCTCATTGAATGTGATCGTTACAGCCATAATATTATAGGATTAAAAGTTAATAATAGTGTTTGGTAATATCTTCAAAGATAAGAAAAAAGTTACTAATAAGTGCCTAAAGTGCCTAAAGTGCCTAAAGTGCCTAAAGTGCCTAAAGTGCCTAAAGTTAAAATTTATAGATTGAATAAGATTGTTTTATAATCGGTATTGACACTCGACGATTAAAATATTTTGTTTGTTTTTTAACAGTGCCATTAAATAGATCTTAGTATAGCAAAGTTTTCAGGAGCACTCAGTATTTTAAATTTTCCGGATATTTTATTTAACTTGACTTGTAATGTTAATTTCTACGGAAAAACTGATTATTGCACCTTGTTTTTAGACTTTAAGCACTCTAAGCTTTTGCTCACTCCGAGTATTGATCATTTACAATTATTCTTTGAAAAAAATTCTTAAAAATGATTTATATGCTTAAATTTGATAAGCATTTTGTTTAAAAGCATGGAGAAATATTCCTATTTCTAAGATTTATTTTAATTATGTTTTATTTCAGTTTACCTGAGAAAGACCTTTGATCATTATTAACGTAGAATTAAAATTAATTGCGAATAATATTGCTGCCGTATGTTTAAATCATTCTTTCTTAGTTTTTTTTTCATTGTGATTATTCTGGACTTTCCTCCTTTTCTGAATGCTCAGGAAAAGTCCTTAACCACAATATTGAAAATTAACAATCTCCCCCGACCTGGTGACACACTTATCAAGCAACAGGTTGATTACATTGATCCTGGAATCTCCGGAACGAATATTATATGGGATTTTCGTTCTGTGAATCCTGTAAATGATCATTATTATCTGCATTACCTGACAGGATCATCCGATCCGCTCCTGATAAATGGCATCGAGCACGGAACTGTTTACAGTTATCTGATATCCGGAGATTCCCTTATTCATACAGGTTATGAAAACAGCACAACTATTATGAAATATGATCCTCCTGAGATCAGATTGAAGTTTCCCTTACGATATGGTGATATTATCTGTGGTGATTTTTCTGGCAGAGGGGAATACTGTCATATGACTGCGCTTAATGTATCCGGAATAACAACTGTTTCAGCAGATGCCACAGGAACACTATACACTCCGCTGGGATTAACTTTTAAAAATGTACTGAGAGTAAAGAGCCTCAGGGAATACTTCCAGACAGGTATTGACAGTGTGACAATGAAAATGGAGAGTTATTCATGGTATGTTTCCGGAAACCGCTATCCTGTCTTCGAAACCATAAAAACAGCAACAAAAAAAACCGGAAGGAGAGAGATGGAACATAAAGTAGCCTCCTTCTTCTATCCTCCTGCAGATCAGGCTCACCTGCTTGATGATACAACAAATTGGGTAAAACAGGATTTTATTGATGAAGTAAAGGATATTGATCAGCTCTTCTCCAACTGCCAGCTGAAACCTAATCCCGTTACTTCCAAACTGATAATTGAGTATGAACTCACTCAGGATGCGACCATCTCCTTCAGGATTATTGACGGAAACGGAATGGTCAGATGTATTATTCCAGATGTCGGCAAGAATTCAGGTAAATATTCAGATACAATTGAAATGGATAAATTACCTCCGGGCATTTACATAATCAATGTATTTGTAAATGAGATGTTAAAATCCATTAAGGTGGTAAAAATATAGTCGCCATGAAAACAGGTAAAGGTCACTCAGGAGTGAATATAATTTCCAGCTTCCTTTTACTTATAATTATCATGCTTGTATGTATAAAAACATCGGAAGCACAGAATTTTACCTCACCGGAAGTATTTAGTTACAAACAGGAGGTATTCCGGCCTGTATCATTTTATACCGGTCAGGCAGACATTTCAATACCACTTTTTGAAATTAAAACGAATGAAATAACCATACCGATTTCATTAAAGTATATTGGAGGTGAAGGCCTACGTGCCATAAATCCATACAGTAATGTGGGATTTGGCTGGAAACTGTCTGCAGGAGGAATGATAACACGAACGGTAAACGGGGAGCCGGATGAATTTAATACTCCCGGGACCGGGCGATTGTTGGGCTTTTTCAACCTTCCATCAGGTTATATTTCAAATGAATCTGTCAGAAATAATGCTAATTCATTTCTTATACCAAATGGATCTGGTGTCAGATTTATTTCAAATTATGAATACAGTCCTGACATTTTTTCTTTCAGCTTCCTGAGTTATTCGGGTTATTTTGTAATGGGCTATGATAAGAATTTTAAAATTCAATCCCAGGATATTGTAAAGGTTGAAAAGTTTGATAATAATCTCCCTAATTTAAGTAATAATCCTTTCTACTTAAAATTGACTGCAAATGACGGTACGAAATTTACATTTGGCTATACTGAAGGATCAATTGAACTTGCTGGTGGGACAGAAACAGTTCCTTATCAATGTATTGCATGGTATTTAACTACAATTGAATTCACCAATGGGAAAAGGATTGATTTTAATTATAAAACTAATATCAGCAAATTCATCCATTTCAAAAGATCACAATTTGAGACCCAATATTCAACAGCCTCGCCTGTAGTCCTTGAAAACATTTCTTTCAACGGAGGTAAAGTTGTCATTAATTCTGTTAACTATCCTCATAAAACAGGCGAAATGTCCGATGAATTATTTCTAATTAACAAAATAGAGTTAAGGAATTCTGCTGATCAAAAAGTCAGCCAGGTGATCCTGAAACATTCTCCAAAAATATGGAATCGGTATTATATCCTTGATTCCTTAAGAATAGATGATAAACGTTATTCATTCGGATATAATTCGGCAGGATCATTGCCGGATGTCCCACAGGCTTATGGCAGTGATTACTGGGGATTTTATAACGGACAATCTGAGATGACAGGAAGTATTGGGCCGACCTATCGAGATCCCTACCTGAATCAATATTTGACACTTCCTCAGAAAATACCTTCCGAAACAAATTCTAAGCTTGGAATACTGACATCAATTATTTATCCGACAGGTGGTTCTGAGTTATTTGAATATGAGGCGAATACATATTCTTATAAGGGCGTGCAAACACTGGGCGGATACTATCATAGTTATTCTGCAGAACCTAAAGAAGCAGGTGGTCTGAGAATTGCAAAAATTACATTTGGGAATCAGGTTCGTAAATACAAATATGTTAATTCATTTGATCCGAATAATCCTGATAATGCATCCATCCCAAGTAGCGGAATCATTTATAAGCTTCCGGCAGTCTGTTGTATGGCTGCTGAAGCTCTTAATTTCCTTTCAATAGAAGGAGAACCTCCGGTTACCTATTCCAGGGTAATTGAGTTCCTTTCTGATAAAAGTTATACTGTTTATGATATGAATTCACCATTAAATAAACCTGATGGACAAAACAACCAGAGTACAAATTATTATTCTTGCTGGGCCAGCAATACGGCAATTTTTGATAACATATATAGAGATATCCTGATCGGTGCATTGGGCAAAAACTCATCATGTGCTCTTGAACGGGGGCAGATCAAAGAAATCAAAATTTATGATTCATCAAATATATTGAAAAGATCTGTATTGTATACTTATTCATCAAATCCCGGACGTTACAATCAGTTTGTTGCATCTATTTACATGACAAACACAGCCGAGCAACGCATGGCCTGGCTAGCGTTTGAACTAGGTCTTCAATATCTTAATAATCCACAGTTGTCTTTCTCACTTCTTCATAGTTACTGTATATATACCTTCCCCGTTTATCTTGAAGAGGAGAAGACTATAGATTATTATGGCAGCCAGTCAATTACAACCACAGCCAAATATCGTTATAACAGCAAAAGACTGAAATCTGCAGTCGTTACCTATGATAGCAGGGGCGATTCATTAAAAACAATCTTCAGATACCCCTCTGATATCAATACAGGTGTATATGCTTCTATGAATATAATGAATATGCTTAATTATCCTGTTGAACAGATAACCATTAAAAACAACAAATTTACCGGTGGAACACTGACGACATTTAAAGCTAATGGGACGAGTCCCATCTTTTATGTTCCTGATAAAAAATATTCTCTGGAGCTTACTTCTCCTTTGACATCATTTACCTATTTTAACGGATCAAGTCGTGACAGTCATTACGGGACATCACCTGACATTTCATATGACAGTTACAGTCCTACAGGAAATTTACAACAGATGACAGGCAGGGATAATACACCTGTTTCATATCTTTGGGATGCCAATGGTATCTACCCACTGGCACAGGTACAAGGTGCGAGCTATTCACAAATAAGCTCACTTGACCGTAAAGCATCAACCTATTCAAGCATAACCTTATGGTCAGGCCTTAATACTCTTGCTTCAACAGCCCTGATCTCGACATATTCTTATAAGCCCCTGACAGGGATCTCTTCCAATACAAATCCACAGGGTGTGACAACTTATTATACTTACGATGTTTCAGGCAGATTATTTCTGGTGCGTGATGATGATAAGAATATTCTGACTCGATACAGACATGGTTACAAGAATTATCCTGATAACGGAATGGGTGGTTACAGTCCATTAAATGCATACCTGTCTAAACCACCATATGTTATACAGTGTAGTTCATCCTCATCGGTAGTAACCGTTTCGGGAGGATCAGGTGATTATACCTTCAGCTGGTATTTAAAAAACAATTCCGGAGCAGTTGTTGCTAGCCTTATAAACTCCGGGTCAAAAAATTTTGATTTTATATGTTCACAGACAGGTAATTATTATATTCAATGTGAAATAACAGATAATTTACTGGGTAAAAAAGTAACATCATATACCGGTAATTTCCCTTGTTGCTTATCAGCATGCAGCTTTAATGCAAATCAAGGTTTCTCAAGCATCTCCAGTATTGTTTTGAATTATGGAACAACAGTTTCCTTATCATTCACGTTCTGCAATTCGATTGTCATGCAACCTGGAGTTACCTATCTGGTAGGTTTTATTAGTACAGGTTGCTGTCCGTCAGGGACACGTACATTTAATATTGATTCTGTAATGGGAAGATCATGGGAAGTTACCATTACGCCATATGGCTATGTCTATTGGCGAATGATCTGTGGAGAAGAAATGCCGGAATATAACTGTGAAGATTCAGGTACATTGACTTTTAACCTTTAAATTCAATCAAAATGAGGCATATATTTTCTATTATTATTATTATTATTCCTGTCTGCCTTTTATCCCAGACAACTACACAGAATTACACAGTAACAACGATACCATATCAAGAAATCAATGACCTAACTATACTGTCAGAAACCAATTCAAACAGTACCATACAATATTATGATGGCATCGGAAGGCTTTCACAAACTATACATAAAGCTATATCTCCAACAGGTGCTGATTTGATTGGTGCGGTGGAATACGATGCTCTGGGGCGGTTGTCGAAGAGCTGGCTGCCTGCTGTTGTTCAGAATAATAATGGCTCATATTATCAGGGTTATGCAACACAAGCAGTTATTTCCAACTTAAATGACTCAAAGCCATATTCCACGACTGAGTATGAAGCTTCACCTTTGAACCGTGTAGTAAGCCGAACTGGTCCCGGGAATGTATGGTATGCCGGCTCGAAAAAAGTAACAAAATCTTACATCCTCAATGATGCGAATGTAAAATATTTTTATGTTGAAAGTGATAAACTTAAATGTAATGGTTATTATGCTGCAGCCACTCTTTACGGAGTACAAACCACAGATGAGGATGGCAAAACCGCTATTGAGTATACAGACAAGCAGGGCCGTATTGTGCTTAACAGGGTCGCCGGTAATTATGACACCTATTATGTTTACGACGACCTGGGGAACCTTCGTTATGTATTGCCGCCTCTTGCAGCTGATAATCTAAGTACCAATACCAGTGGTTTCTCGGAAACACCAGGTAGTATTCTATATAAGTACGCGTTTATCTATCAATATGATGGTCGTAAACGTTGTATCGCGAAAAAACTTCCGGGCTCAGATTGGATCTCTTTTGTTTATGATAAAGCCGATCGTTTAATATTATCACAGGATGGTAACCAGAAGATCAAAAACAAATGGGAAGCAAACAAATATGATCAATTCGGAAGATTGTTATATAGCGGTTCCCTTACCAGCTCCAACACAAGGTCACAAATGGAGACTCTATATTCTGGATCCTTTGTGAATGAAAGTTATTCCGGTGTGAGCACAAACGGAGGTTATACCTGTTCAAACCTTGTACCAGCAACATTACTGAATGTTAATTATTTTGACAATTATGATTTTCTTAACCGGAGCGCATACTCTGCAATTAAAAACAATCTGATAAAAACAATCCAAAGCGGATATACTGAGCCTGATATTTCTCATTTGAGATCATTAATGACAGGTACCTGTGCATATCATCTTGATGATTCTTCCAAGTTTGAACTGACTTCAGTCTATTATGACAAATATGGAAGAACAGTCCAGATGCGTTCAAATAATCATTTGGCAGGTTATGATATTATCTTTCATCTTGTTGATTTTTCCGGCAAGCCTTTAAAGACCTATATTACTCACGGGATAAATAATGCCTCTTCAACTAACAAAGAAGTTTATACCTACACCTTCGATAAGGCACAGCGTTTACTAACCACTAAACATCAGCTCAATGAAGGAAATAATGTAACACTTTCCACAAATACTTATAATGAACTTGGCCGTTTAGTCACAAAAAACCTTGGAGGAAATCTTGTTACCACTACTTATAATTATAATGTCCGTGGCTGGGTAACAGACATCGTCAATGACAAATTTACCGAGAACCTTTACTATAATTCCAATCCTGTTACATTGCCTGATTTTACAGCTGCATATAATGGTAATATTTCAGGAATTAAATGGAGTATCCTTTCTGAAAATAACTCATTTGACAGAGCTTATTCATTTACTTATGATGCACTAAATCGTCTTACTTATTCCAAGTACTGTGCAAAAACAGGTTTAACTACGGTTACAGGATCAACCGGAAAATATAACGAACAATCAACCTATGATAAGATGGGTAATATTACCACTTTAAAACGTTATGAGGACGGAAGTTTGATCAATAATCTTACCTATTCCTATACCGGCAATCAGCTTAAAAAAATAAATGATGAGTGTTCTCCTGTTCTGTTGTATGGTTCAGAAGTATTTAATGATAGGGCAGAGCTGGAAACCGAATATTTATTTGATATGAATGGGAACAACATTTACGATGCTAATGGAGGTATAAGTACTATCAGATATAATTTATTAAATTTACCGGAGATAATTCAGTTCAGTGCGGGTCATCAGAACAGGTATTCGTATCGTTCGGATGGTTCAAGGTTAAAAGCTGTCAGTTATACATTAAACAGTATTATTGTGGTGCCTCAGGGAGTAATAAATCCTATACCGGCTAATCCGTCAGACTATATAAGGATTGTGACTGATCATATCGGAAACAAGATATACAGGAATTCCACTTTAATGCAGATTCAGACAACCGAAGGCTATGTACAGGGAAGCACATATTATTATTATATAAAAGATCATCTGGGAAATAACCGGGTTGTAATAAACAACAGCGGCACTATAATTGAGAAGAGCCATTATTATCCGACCGGTATCCGATTTTATCCGGTAAGTACAAGTAACAGTTTAGCATTGCCATTCAGGTACAACGGAAAAGAGTTTATTGCCATGAATGGTTTGAACTGGCATGATTACGGGGCTAGATTTTATGATGCTCAGATAGGGAGGTGGCATGTAGTAGATCCTTTGGCTGAAAAGTATTATGATTGGACGCCTTATAATTATGTTGGTGGGAATCCTGTTAAGAGAATCGATTTATTTGGTTTAGATTGGTATACCGATAAAGATGGGACTTATCAATATGATCCTAAAATCAATGAAAAATCAAAACTTGCAAATGGCCAAAAATATGCTTTTGCTTATAAACAGTTTAAAGATACAGAAGGAAAGGTAATCGAAGATTTTAGAAAAGATGGAAGCATAATTTATTCAGATGAAACAAAAGCCTATAATCGAATTTGGAGCCAAGCTCATGATCATTATAAGGATCAAAAAGAAGTTGGTGGATTTACTCTCAATAATGAAAGTGTCTTAGTTCTTCCGGACTATGCTAATGGAAGCGGTGAAACTAAATATCAAGAGTATGGTTATTCAATAGGTAATGGAGTAATTTCTGATAAAGAAAAGAACGAATTTGAAATTACAGGATTTATTCATACACATCAAGATAAAAGTAGAGATGCCACTCCCTCACTTTATTGGGATGGAGACCTTGGCCTATCGAAAACAATGGGGAATCTACCAGTTACGGTACTTGGCTGGGATGGGAAAGTGAGTTCAATATTTCATGATCCTAAAATCAAAACCTATCGTTGGATAAATAATAATCCCAATACTAAAGATGAGTTTCTGAATGCAAAAGGATACGCAAATTGGTTAGCTACTAAATTTCCAAAATTAAAATGATTTACCATGAAAATAAATAACCTATCGTGGGTACTTTTGGTGGTATTCTTAGCTTCGTGCGGAAATAGATCGAAAATTGTTGAATTTAAAACTGAAGCTAATATTACATTTAATGACAGTATATATTCAGTTTTGAAGGACTATGTAAATCAATTTCCAAATTTTAATAGCTTTATTCTGGCTTGTTTTCAAAAGAAACCTGCATCCATAACAGATAATTCAGAGGAATACAATAGAGCCTATCAATTCGAATATCTGATTGGACCTTCGTATTCAATGGAAAATCATGAAAAAGTTCCAATAGCTTATTTCAAAATCAATGATAAATTAATCTTTATCAAATGTGGTTTGGAGGAGCTTGTTTCTGTAGATAAAGTTGAAAAATCTTTATATCATAAATTAAAAATACATAAAGGAGTTGACAGTGTCTCTATTGGTAATAATTTGTTTGCTAAAGATGGGAAGTTTTTATTTTTAAAACGTGCTATTTATTTTTCTATTGAAGATAATAAAGTGATTATCAATTATAGACCAGATACGATCTTTCTTCCAAAGTATTCAAATAAAGTTTTATATCAAAGTCAGTAAGAAATTTATGGTGATTGAAAAACTAGATTAGATATCTAGTGTCATGTCACATGTACTATGACGTATATATTTAATGTCAATTCCAATTTTTTTTTCTAACTTAGCCAGAAAAACGGCTATGAATATTTACAAGGTAACTTTAACCCAGGATGAGAGAGACTATTTGATATCAATAACCA
>JAKQPD010000396.1 GCA_029564935.1 Bacteroidota bacterium | reverse complement strand
AAAACGTATTATAAAACGTATTATAATACGTTGATGCTGTTTGTAGTTAATTCACTAAATTTACATTAATAAATTCAAGGTGAGATGAACGATGAGAATTTCAGAAAAAGCATTACTGAAGGCATACCTTCCGAATTGCCCCCTTACAAAGAATATGACAGCAGCACAAATCACGCACCCGGGAGAAAAGATATCCTTTCTCCGGAAGAGAAAAAACTTGCTGTCAGGAACGCCCTGAGATACTTTCCAGAAAAATTCCATTCAGTTCTGGCACGGGAATTTGCAGGCGAATTGCTTCAATACGGAAGGATCTATATGTACAGGTTCCGTCCCGATTATGAGATGAAGGCGCGGCCTGTCTGCGAAATTCCGCACCGGTCGCAGGGAGCTGCCTCGATTATGATGATGATAATGAACAATCTCGATCCTGCTGTTGCCCAGCATCCTCATGAGCTTATAACATACGGAGGCAACGGAGCTGTATTTCAAAACTGGGCCCAGTATCTGCTGACTATGAAATATCTTTCGGAGCTCACTGATGAACAGACACTTGTGATGTATTCGGGTCATCCGCTTGGATTATTTCCTTCGCACACCGATGCACCAAGGGTAGTTGTAACAAACGGAATGGTGATCCCGAATTATTCATCGCACGATCACTGGGAGAGGTTCAATGCTCTGGGTGTTTCCCAGTATGGTCAGATGACCGCAGGTTCGTACATGTATATAGGTCCGCAGGGAATCGTTCACGGCACTACAATCACAATTCTGAACGCAGCCAGGAAGATAAGCAGGAGCGGAGAAGATCTGAACGGGAAACTGTTTGTATCCTCGGGACTGGGAGGAATGTCGGGGGCCCAGCCAAAGGCAGCATCAATTGCCGGGATCATTTCAGTGATCGCTGAGATAAATCCAAGGGCCATCGCAAAGCGCCATGAACAGGGATGGGTTGATGAGGTAATTAGCGGCATTGACGAACTTGTTAACAGGATTAATGATCTGAAGAATCGCGGAAGGGTGGTATCAGTCGGATATCAGGGTAATATAGTCGATGTATGGGAAAGGTTTGCAGAGGAGGGTATTTTTGTGGATATAGGGTCGGACCAGACCTCGTTGCATAATCCCCTGGCTGGCGGATATTATCCTGCCGGGCTTACTTTTGAAGAATCTAACAGGATGATGGTTTCCGATCCTGAAGAATTCAGGCATCAGGTACAAAAATCTCTGATAAGGCAGGTCAGTGCGATCAACAGGCATACCGCAAGGGGCACTTATTTTTTCGATTACGGAAATGCCTTCCTCCTTGAAGCATCACGTGCAGGTGCTGAAATTACAAATCCCGATGGAACTTTCAGGTACCCTTCATATGTCCAGGATATTATGGGGCCGCTATATTTCGATTTCGGATTCGGTCCATTCCGGTGGGTGTGCTGTTCAAACGATCCCCGCGATTTGCAGATTACAGATTCGATAGCTGTAGATATCCTTAGCGGCCTTTTGAAGGATTCACCCGGAGAGATAAGACAACAGATGGCCGACAATATCCGCTGGATAGCGGAAGCAGGAAAGAACAGGCTGGTTATCGGTTCTCAGGCAAGGATACTTTATGCTGATGCTGCCGGAAGGATAGCCCTGGCTGATGCTTTCAACAATGCTGTCGGCAGCGGAAAATTATCAGCCCCGGTTGTTATAGGAAGGGATCATCATGATGTTTCAGGTACCGATTCACCATTCAGGGAAACATCGGATATATATGATGGTTCGAGGTTCACAGCCGATATGGCTGTACAGAATGTGATCGGTGATGCCTTCCGTGGAGCAACATGGATATCAATCCATAATGGAGGAGGGGTAGGATGGGGTGAAGTGATAAACGGCGGATTCGGGATGTTGCTGGATGGCACCGCGGATACATCCCGGAAGCTGAAGATGATGCTTCACTGGGATGTCAACAATGGTATTGCACGGAGAACCTGGGCCAGGAACAAAGGGGCATTGTTTACTCTTAAAAGAGAATTGGAACGAACTCCTGGGCTTAAGGTTACAATTCCGTATATTGCTGATGACAGCATAATTGATCAGGCATTCAGTTAATAGAAAATCTTGATTTGGATGAGACTTTTATTAGTTACACAGAGGTTTCAAAGAGTTACACAGAGTTTCATAATCCTGACCTCTGTGCCCAATAGCTGTCAAATTAAAGTAGTTTTCTAAACAAAAGTTTCCCCTCCTTTGAAAGGAGGGGAAACTTATTTGACTATAATTCAGATAATTACAGTAGTTTTAGTTATTTATACATTTCTTACATTGACGACTATGCTCCGTGGCCCTCAGTGTATACTCTGTGTCTCTCTCCCGCTTAAAGTGGGACAAGTTGTGTAAGTTCTTAAATATTTTCCAGTAAGACAGAAGCCATGGCCACTATACCTTCCTCGCGGCCGGTAAATCCCATTTTCTCTGTAGTTGTGGCTTTGACTGATACGGCATCGATATCAATACCGAGGATCGATGAGATAGCTGATCTCATTTCATTAATGTAAGGGGCTATTTTTGGTTTATCAAGACAGACAGTACTGTCGACATTAACAACAGAAAATCCTTTTTCCCTAATTTTTTCCGATGTCCTTTTCAGGAGGATTTTGCTGTCGATATTTTTATATTCAGGGCTTGTATCGGGGAAGTGATGTCCTATATCTCCGAGAGTTGCCGCGCCGAGCATTGCATCGCAGATTGCATGCAGTAGCACATCGCCGTCGGAATGAGCCACGCAGCCTTTACCCGAAGGGATCAGGATGCCTCCGAGCCATAATTTCAAACCTGTTTCCAGCCGGTGGATGTCAATGCCCTGGCCAATTCTCAGGTTCATAATGTTGTTGTGCCTGTTTTTCTCAGGGAGCTGATATCAAAAGCAAGTGAAAAGCGTAATGTTCTTGCCAGAGGGTGATTCTGAACAGTCGGCATCAGGTAAGAAAAATCGACCGTGAATCCGCTCAGTTTGAAGCCTGCTCCTGCAGTAAAGTATTTACGGTTACCCTTGGTCTCGTTCTCATGGAAATATCCTGCTCTGAGTGCAAATTGGTTATTATACAGGTATTCTGCACCAAATGATAAAGTAAATTCACGCAGTTCTTCCTTGAAGCCCTCAGGTGCGTCATAGAACGACTGGAAGATTGCAAGAGGTACCGAAACGTTCGGATCTTTTCCTGCAATTATGCTGTCGGGGGTGCTTATATCATAATATGGTGGTGTCGGGACAAGCAGTTTGTTTACATCAGCTGTAAGAGTGATCTTATTATAAAGGTCGAGGTTTACTGTTAATGCAGTTCCGAGCCTCATGTTCATCGGTATGAAATCTGAAGTCTGGGCATCGGAATAGCTCATTTTTGAGCCGATATTTGAAAAATTCAGACCGAAGGCCAGTTCGCTGTCCTTTGTAAAAAGTGTTATATCATTATGATGATACAGAGAAATGTCGGCGGCTACCGATATTCCTGGTTTTGTTGCCACTCCGCCGGAATATGAACCTCCGGTGAGGTTTGAATAGATCATCCTGAAAGCGATCCCTCCCGAAAGGTTATCGGTGAACAATCGTGAATATCCGACATCGAATGACCATTCATTGGGAGTGAATGTTCTTTCGAGGTTGCCGTAGATATCTGTAAAGTCAACATCTCCAAGCGAGGAATATAACAGGCTTCCGCTGAGGACCTGTTTCTCGTCGATCCTGTAATATCCCGAAAGGTATGCGATATTAATATCCGGTACCAGGTTTCTCAGCCACGGCGAATATGATATTCCAACGCCTGCTCTGCCGTCGATAAATGCAAGTTTTGCAGGGTTCCAGTGCATGCTGTAAACATCGGGAGATGTTGCAACCCCTGCATCACCCATTGCACCGGCCCGCGAGTCGGGTGCAATTGTGAGGAAGGGTACAACAGTCTGGATGGCATTAAGCTCACCACTGCTCTCCTGTCCAAAAGTATTACCACCGCCAGCCAGGGCAACCGAAATAAGGATCACTGTAATTAGTCTGTTTTTCATTTCGATACGTCTCATTCAAGAAAGTGTAAATATAAAACTAATTTTATTGCGAGATATTATCTCATTGTTATAAAATGATTATTCTGCCTGTTCCTTTAGCCTCCTCACCATCGCGGGTACTGACTCTGAGAGAGTAAATATATATGCCTTTTCCAGCTCTTCTGCCCCCGTCTGTCCTGCCATCCCATGTGAGAGGCGGCAGCTGGTAACCAGTTGTAAATGTTTCCTCCTTTATTACCCTGATTACCCTTCCGCTCATATCCAGAATCGTGAGGATTATCTCAATCTCTTCATCAGGTCTGTTATGGCCCGCGCTTATCCTCGTTTCACTGACGACGGGATTGGGATAACTGATCAGATCCTTCAGGATAAATTCACCCTCAGGTTCAACAATGAACTTTATTGTCTGCTGTGATGAATTATTGAAATTATCCCAGGCCTTAAGCGTCAGTGTATGATCACCCTGAGGAATATCTGAAAGATCGTAGGCTACTTTCCCGCTTATATAGCTGTTCTGGTCATTTATGAAGTAATTATTGAGGATGACCGATGATTTGGGATCATTGTCAATATATGCTATCAGGTCATGACCGATACCGGCGCCGGTTGTGTTTATACCTCCTTCATCTTTTATTAATGCAAGTATCCTGGGATTCGCATCGGTTATACCACCGTTCCGGAAAAGAGTATCATTCATGAACAGTTTTATCTCAGGGCCTTTTTTATCTGTTCCGGTAACGCTTGCAAATCCGCCGACAACAATTTCCGTATAATAACCAGTCATATCCTTATCGGCGCTGCTGGCATAATAGCTGATTCTTCCCTGACCGAATGAGTAGTCTATATCTCTGGGGACAATAAATGTAAACCTGAACTTACCATTTGCAGCGCTTGTTTTTCCGCTGAATAGGATATTGTTCGTCAGATCAAAGGTCATCGACAATCCGCCGTCGTTTGCCAGGGTTTTTACAGATGATGCCTTATCGAAAACGACCGGAAGTATTGTTCCGTTGAAGTTGTTCATAATGGTTCCGTTCCGGTCTTCTATATGTCCCGAGATTGTCACTGTGGACAATGCTTTAAGGCTGTCGGTTTTGGCATTGACCGAGACATGATTCACGGAATCGGTAACTACCCTTCCGTGCCATGGCCAGGCAAGTCTGACGGCAGGATCGCCCAGGAGGGAGAAATTTCTCTTATTCGGACCGTTACCCGAGTTGTTCTTGGCTATCCTTATAATATCACCGAACGACCTTGGATTTCCCGATTCATCTGTATCGAATGTCGCATCATAGATATTCCTGTTCAGATAATAATTTGGTGCAGAATATACCACACGGGTAGTGGACATAAGGGCTATTCCGCCTCCGTTCTCATTCAGAAGCACCATCTCGCCCGCCGATGTCCTGGAGGTCATTGTCCTTGTGACTATATTCATATCTATATCATCGAACCTGCTGAATTCACATGTTGCCGTAATGAAAAGAGGTAGCCTGGTCCCGTTTTTCCATGTATTGATATCCTCGGTCTTTACAACTCTTTCGTGTGCAAGACCATTCTCATTCCCGTGACCCACATAGTTGAAAATCAGACATCCCGAATTTATACGGTTATTGACTGCGATTGTTACATCGGGGTATGTCTGGCCGTTGACGGATGTTTCCTGCCTGAATGCATCGAGGTAAATTTTATCGATATTGTATTCCGGGACACTGTCGCGGAGGAGTAAGGAAAGTCCTTCGGCATCCGCCATATGGGCATTCCCGTCCTCATCATCGGCAAGGATACAGATAGTATTCTTCCATTCGCCCGTATTTGCAGGAGCCATATAAGAGGCGATCTTTCTTACAATTGTTCCCGCCTGTGCGGTGTCAGATACGGGAAGGCGACCAATACCAAGATCTTCCGTACCTTCAGCTTCTCCTTCACCATCCTCGAGCAAACCATAGAAATCGTCGGAAGTGAAGGATGAAACTATAATATTTGAATTCTGCGACTGCCAGGTTGGAATAAAATTGGGATTGGAGGGAGGCAGTGTCTTGTTCTCAAATGACCCGTCGCCGAAAAGAAGAAGATATTTAAGGGTCGTTTCCGTACCTTTTTGTTTAAAGTATTTCATCCTGAGGAAATTCCTTATGGCTGCCACATCGGGTATCCCTCCCGAAAATTCATTGTATATCTGACCCGGGGTTACTATCTGTGATATCAATCCGCTATTCATAAGGTGAAGGGAGGCAAGCTGTTCAGCATATTTCAGGAATAACGGATGTGTGACTATCACCATTTCAGCCGGGGGTGATCCGTGAAGATCCTGGTTAGGCACTGTCCCTGATCTGAACAGGGGCTGGATTGCGTTTGATAAGCTGAAAACAACATAATTCCTGAGCGAATCGGTACGGGCGGTAAAGATTATGTCTTCTCCGTTTCTTGTATAATTTATGTTTTCAGGATTCATGGGATCCGTCACATCCCAGACCAGGGGATCTTCTCCGGGGCTCTTTATTGTGAATCCGGTAATTCTTCCCGGTCCTGCACTGCGGTAATCAGCAATAAATGCAGTGTTCCCGCTGTACGAACTTCGCTTCCTGGCGTGCAGCTTTACATAATCGAGCCATCCTTTGACACCGGCATCCGTTTTGTCCTTGAAACCTGTCATGTAAACAGGTGATGATGAAAGCGGAACAGATGACCCTGCCGAATCAGTTATCTGAGCATAGGTGCCGGTATAATTATACATATTGACATCCTGGACTCTTATTGTCTTCAGGAGAGTGGATGACTCGGAAAAATGAAAATCAGAAACCGAAGGAGCCCTGGCAAGCATCCTTACTCTGTACTTTACCGGTTCTCCGGGTATAAGGTCAGTAAATCCCGGGTTTATCTGTATATCTGCTATCGGAGAAACGGGCTGGTACCATTCCCTTCCCGATTTAATTATATTTTCACTTTCGACTTCATGAATATACAATACATCCGATCCGGATGACTGGTAATCAGGAGGCCCTGAGGGAATGACAGCATCAGTTATTCTTTTTGAAGGAACTGTCCCGGAGGTTATGAAATAATATGCAGTGTCGGAATAATTATGCCTCATGAAATCATATTCACCTGAATTTATATTGAATTTCCACCTGCCTGTGCCCTGGCCAAAGAACAGAAGGTAATCGCCTTCATTGAATATGCCATCCTGTCCGGTTACAAGTAAGACAGATACTTCCGTAAGATCATCCGGGGAAGGATCACTTGTGTAGTATGATAACTGTCCGGAATTGTTGGCGAAGATCCTTGGGAGGGCCGGATTATTTGCTCCCGCCTGCCTGAGCCGGGAATAGTCAATACGGTATATTCCGTCCTTCAGTACGGCTACTTTAAACCATTGTCCGGCTGAGAGTACCGATGACGAAGAATAACTATCTTTGGCCGGCTGGCACAACAGAATGCCGGGTATAAAAATGAATATAAGTGATATTTTGTGTAACAATCTGAACATCATTACGTACAAAGACAGAAATTTGACAATGTTCTTTGACTTGTTTTTTTGTTTTTGTAGCCAGGCAAAATTAAAATAATAACGCATTTATAACGTTGATATTGCAGCACGCAAAAATATGATAAATCATCTAAGAGGGATCATCTTTCTGATTTTTATCATTCCCGGGACAATAGCCGGTCAGTATCCGGATTCCGGTCCTGATTATCAGAATATATTTCTGAATAATCCGGGCCTTACGGGGAGCGAAGGTGCTGCAGGAATACGTCTGTCATACCTTAATTATTATCCCGGTTACGGTTATAATCTTTTCTCGGGGGTACTGACCTGCGACGGTTACATTCCTTCACTTCATGGAGGGGCAGGTTTTTTTCTCTCAAATGATTATATGGGAGGTATAATAAATGACCTTCATGGCGGATTTTCGTATGCGTATCATTTTCAGGCGGGGCGCGGGCTGTATATAAGCGCCGGTCTTTCGGCATCACTTTATCACAGGGGATATAACTTCAGTGGTTCGGTGCTGCCTGACCAGATAGATCCCGCAGGAAGTATTAAATTTCCACCGGGTGAAGCACTTACATCGGAAGGGAAAAATGTTCTGGATCTGGCTACAGGTTTCCTGTTTATGGCAGGCAGGTTTTTCTGGGGAATATCTGTCAGTCATCTTACCCAGCCGGGGCTGGATGATGGTGAAAATACCGGAGGAAGGCTCGGAAGGATGATACTCTTTCACGGAGCGGGTGAATTTGATATTGATACTGAAAAGAATCTCAAGCTAAGACCTGTGGGAAATTGTGAACTGAAGAAGGGGTATTTCTCAGCCGGGGCAGGTGCAGTTTTTGAAAGTAAGTTTTTATCGGTCAGCGGACTTATTTTCGGTGATAAAGAAAAGAACATCGACCTTCAGGCTGGCTTTTCACTCGATACAGGAAACCTTGAGATCTTCTACAAATACCGTTTTAATCTTGCATCGGGGAGTAACATTTTACCATTCTCTCTGTTGCATCAGACGGGGATCGCACTAAGTTTAAACAATGTTGAAAAAAGGAAGATCTCAAGAACAATAAATTACCCTGATTTGTAGTTATCTTTGAAATTTAAATAATTTTTGGAAAATTATTATCTTTGTAAACTGATAAAAGTCAAAAAACCAAAGTAGTATGTGCAAAATGAAAGTCTTGCCAGTCGTATTAACCGCTGGATTAATACTCATTTCATGTAGGGGCGGTAAAGACGCCGGGGTATCTTCCACTACAGGCTGGGAATATAACAATCCTGATAATGGAGGTTTTGAAGTTGTAATGGGAGCCGAGCAGAAAACCGGACCCGGTCTGGTCCTGATAGAAGGAGGCCGGTTCACGATGGGGCAGGTTCAGCAGGATGTGATGTATGACTGGAATAATAAACCGAGGACAGTCACTGTATCATCATTTTATATGGATGAGACTGAAGTCAGGAACGTCGATTACAGGGAATATCTCTACTGGCTGAGACGTGTATATGTTGACTATCCGGAGGTTTACAGAAGGGCTCTTCCCGATACACTTGTATGGAGAAGTCCCATGGGATTCAATGATCCGTATGTCCAGTATTATTTCCGTCATCCTGCATATAACACCTATCCGGTAGTAGGTGTAAGCTGGCTTCAGGCTAATGACTACTGTCTCTGGAGAAGTGACAGGGTCAATGAACAGCTGCTGATTGATGAAGGTGAACTGAATCCGGATCCGGAGCAGAAGAACCAGAATAACTTCAATACTGAAGCTTATCTTGTAGGTCAGTATGAAGGTGTGGTCAATAAGCTCAGGGAGAGTCTTAATCCGAACCAGACTGAAAGGAGAACTACCTTTGAAGACGGGTTACTTCTTCCCAACTATCGTCTGCCCACTGAAGCCGAATGGGAATTTGCAGCATATGCTCTCAGGGGCAATACTTATGAGGAAAGGATATATGAGAGACGTATCTATCCGTGGGACGGACATAATGTGAGAAATTCAGCAAAGCGGACCCGTGGTGAGATGATGGCCAACTTCGTACGTGGAAGAGGTGATATGATGGGTGTTGCAGGAAGCCTTAATGACAATGCCAGCATAACCAGTGATGTAAAATCATACTGGCCCAACGATTACGGATTGTATTGCATGGCAGGTAATGTAAATGAATGGGTACAGGATGTCTATCGTCCTCTTACTTCAGAAGATGTTGACGGATTCAATCCTTTCAGAGGTAATGTTTATACAGATTTGCGCAGGGATGCAAACGGAAGGGTCGTCACAAAAAATAACCTGGGTAAATTATTCATTGATACCGTAAAGGATATTGATGTAGCCGACAGGTATAATTATCAGAAAGGAGACTACAGGAATTACAGGGATGGTGATCTTCAGTCGTCTGTAAGTACTGACTGGAGAGTTGATGATGGCATGCAGGGTTCGACAAGAATGTATTCCCAGAGCGTCGGAACAGATGGTCAGGTCGATTATATTACTCTTATAAATGATAATGCAAGGGTTTTTAAAGGCGGTTCATGGAAGGACAAAGCTTACTGGCTCAATCCTTCAACCAGAAGATTTCTCGACCAGGAGAGCTGCCGCGACGATATTGGATTCAGATGCGCAATGATCAGGGTCGGAAGCCCCGCAGGATTCTGATTTTAAAAAATAAAATTATCTTTAGCCTCATTATGGATTCATAATGAGGTTTTTTTTTAACAGAAAATGACAGAACAACTTTACCGGGTTTTCAGGGAATCAAAAGGTTTATCAACCGATTCAAGGACAGTAACAGGAGGTCAGATGTTCTTTGCCCTCTGGGGTGATAATTTCAACGGCAATAAATTTGCTGAAGCGGCTCTGGCAAAAGGAGCATCGTGCGCAGTCATAGACGATCCTTCTTTCGAGACTGAAGGAACGATACTCGTTGATGACACTCTTATGGAATTGCAGAAACTTGCAAATCATCACAGGAAGGAGCTTAACTGCCCTGTATTAGGGATCACCGGTTCCAACGGCAAGACTACGACAAAAGAGCTGATCGCGGCCGTTCTGTCAAAAAAATTCAGGATTCATTATACGAGGAAGAACTTCAATAACCAGATAGGTGTTCCTCTTACAATCCTTTCAGCACCTGAAGGAACAGAACTGATGGTGATCGAAATGGGAGCAAACCACGTGGGTGAGATCCGTACCCTTTGCCTTATCGCCCGTCCCGATTACGGAATTATTACAAATATTGGCACTGCACATATTGAAGGCTTCGGATCATTCGAAGGTGTTGTGAAAGCAAAAACTGAAATGTACGAGCACCTCCGCAAGGTTAACGGAATTGCTTTTTACAACGACAAAGACAGACTTATCAGCGAAAAGATATTCAGGATGGTCAACAGGGCCGTCCCGATCTCAAATCCTACGGGAACAGAACTTAAAGTCGTTGCTGAAATATCGGATTTGAACCTGTCCTTGTCCGTAAAATATCTTCAAAACAAACTAAAGATCAGAACAAATCTTTTCGGAAGCTATAATCTTGATAATATCAGGGCTGCAATAGCAATCGGCTTATTTTTCGGAGTCGGCATAGAAGATATTGCCGATGCAATTGAGAATTACATACCCGGAGACAACCGTTCGCAGGTACGGGTAACAGAGAATAATACTCTTATCTGTGATTCATATAATGCAAACCCTGTGAGTATGAAGATGGCGATTGAATCGTTTGCAGCGATCGCTGCGGATAAGAAATTATGCATTCTTGGAGATATGCTGGAACTGGGCGACAGAAGTGAGGAAGAGCATAAAAAGATACATAAAGTACTTACCGATCATAATCTTCAGAATGTAATGCTGACGGGACCTGTTTTCAGGAAGGTTTCGGCAGGTTTCAGGTTCAAGACATTCTCAAATGTAACCCGGCTTAAGGAATTCCTTAAACTCAAACCGGTGAAAGGTTATCATATCCTTATAAAAGGGTCGAGAGGAATGGCTCTTGAGGAGATCTATGAATTGCTGTAGATCTACCTGATTATTTACTGCCTGTAAATTCAATATCGATCTGCAACACTTCAGGCCTGCTCCTGGTCCTTACACGGGGTCCCCATAATCCATAGCCTGATGAAACAATTATGTGGGTATTTCCTTTTTTCCTGTACCCGTAACCTACTTCAAAAATTTTATTTATAATATAATTGAGAGGCCACAGCTGGCCATTGTGAGTATGTCCCGACAGCTGAAGGTCGACGCCGTATTTTTCCGATTCCCCCAGTTCCATTGGTTGATGATCGAGCAGGATAAGCGGCCGGGAATGATCGATATCCCTGACCAGTTCCTCAATCGTCTTCCTTGGTTTGCCTGAATATCTGAAGGCATCCCTGTCAATCCTTCCTATGACCTGTATCCCTCCGGGAAGGACAATTATCTCGTCCATAAGGACCCTGATGCCCTTGCTTTCAATATACGGTATGGTTCTCTGAGCGCCTCCAATGAATTCGTGATTACCTGTAATTGCATAAAGACCGTCTTTCGTATGGGGACCGGTAAAATACTGAAGAAGGTCGCCTCTTAGTACCGGACCAAGTTCTCCATCAATAATATCACCCAGGAGAAAAACAGCATCGGGTTTCATATCTTCGAGCATCCGCGACAGCTTTTTGATACTCCTCTTCCGGATAATGCTTCCGAGATGAATATCTGAAACTGCTGCTATTCTGAGACTTCCGGCATTATCCGTCTGCTTGTCTATCCTGATATCGTATTTCCGGACTACCGGGATGACTGCATTTATGAATCCTCCCGTAATGAGCAGTGCAGAAAGGGATACAGTTATTATGAATGCCCATTTCCTGTAAACAGGTATGTTTTCCGGCCCGGCTTGCCCGGCTATTCTCAAAACAATGATAATGACATCAGACAACAGGAAGAAAATGAAGCCGTAAACAAGGAAGGCCAGCCAGAAACCGCCCGCAATATTAAGGATATCCGAGAAGACTGTGGAGTGTCGTGATTCAAGTATTTTAGCAATTATAAAAATTGAAGCCAGAGCTGCAAAAATAATTGAATAAAGAAGCCTGTTACCGCGAGGAAGTATATTATAACCTTTCAGAAATATATACAGGTTTCCGATGAAATATACTGTAAATACGACTAAGAAGAATATTATGTACTGGGACGTTTTCATTATGATCAGGAATATGTAATTATGCTGTTAAAAGTTTTTCTGTTCCTGATATAAAACTCAAAAACGACGCACTTGTTCAAAAGCAATCCTTCAGGTTCTTTGTTTCCCAGGGCTTTTACGATGCTTCTTTTTTTTCTGAGCCGGTCAATACTCCTGTAATAATCAATATGAGACTTAAGTACGGACCATGAACTGCTGAATTGTCCTTTTACAAGAAAGAAGATTGCGGCTATACCGTCGAGGAATTTCCTTTTAAGAAGGGTCCGTTTAAGATCCCTGTCAGGCAGGTTTTTATAAATCAGGAAGAGGCTGTTCCTGAAATTCAGATAAGTTTTGAATGGAGAATTATAAGGAAGTGCACCTCCGCCGACATGATATACCTTCGATCCGGGAACAAAAGTTACCCTGTATCCGGCTTTATGAAAGCGCCAGCAGAGATCTATCTCTTCCATATGAGCAAAAAAATCGGGATCAAATCCCCCGCATTTCTTCCATGCTTCGGAGCGCACCGCCATGCAGGCTCCCGTTGACCAGAAAATATCAGACCCGGAATCGAACTGTCCGGTATCTTTCTCAACTTCGGAAAGTATCCTTCCGCGGCAAAGAGGATATCCGAACTTATCGAGAAAACCTCCTGCGGCACCCGCATATTCAAAATGGTCCTTTTTGTGCCAGGAAAGGATCTTCGGCTGGCAGGATGCTACATCGGGGCTGTTGTCAAGGAAACTGACAAGAGGCTTCAGCCATCCCGGGGTAACCTCAATATCTGAATTAAGAAGAACGTAATAGAGGGCATCGATCTGTCCGAGGGCAAGATTATAACCTTCAGCAAATCCGTGATTTTTTCCGAGAGGGATAAGTTTTATTTCCTTATGATTTGAGGCAATCCACCCGGGTGATCCGTCAGTCGATCCGTTATCAGCCACAAAGATCTCAGTGTCGGAATCTGCAGTATGTCTGATGACATCAGGAAGGAACATCTTCAGGAATTTCAAACTGTTCCAGTTCAATATTACTACAGCAGTCTTAACCATTTGGTTCCTCCCGTTTATATTTCCATCTTCGGTGAGACCACAACCAGTATTCGGGCTTTTCGCGTATTACCTCTTCAAGCCTTTTTACATGAGTCCGTGTAATCAGATATTCCGGCTGTCCGGCTGAATGCTCAAATAACAGCTCGGGTGTCATTGTATAATACCCTCTGCGGACCTTCTGAACATTAATAAAGACAACTGCCATATCATATTTTGAAGCGATCTTTTCAGTACCAAGGAATACCGGTGTATCCTGGTTCAGAAATTCTGTTCTGTACCTTATCTCAGCTCTGGCAGGAGTCTGATCTGATATGAACCCGTACATGGCCAGCGTCTTCTCTTTCCGGTTCCTGATGATCTCCCTCACTACCATTGACATAGGGACCGGATCACAGTTGTTCCTTATCCTCAGGGAAAGCATAAACCTGTCAAAATGTTTGTTATTAAGCGGTTTATATATAGGAACATTCCGTAGTTCAGTATATCGCGACATTATACTTGTCCATTCCCAGTTCCCGTAATGTCCCAGAACGGCAACAACATCGCGGCCCTCATTGTACAACCTGTCCGGAAGCGCTTTATTGTTAATTGTCATACGCCGCATTAACTGCTTATCGCTCATGTGGGTAAGCTTCAGTATTTCAACCGCAAGGTCGCAGAAATGACGGTAAAAACTCCGTTGTATTATTGCACGTTCCTTTTCATTTTTCCCGGGGAAAGCGTTCCTGAGGTTTTCGGCAACTACCTTTCGACGGTAGCCGGGGAAATAGCAGACCAGGGGGAAAAGAAGGTCTGAGAACAGATAAAGGACCCTGAGGGGTAATAGTGTTATTACCCAGACTATGCTGTAGAATATATAGAATCCCAGGGTAGCCATTCTGTCAGATTATTATTTAAAACCAGCTATCTGCGCATAAATTTACTCACAATTTCAAGAAATTCGGGATAAAGGAGCTTATTGGCGGCAATAACCTCATCTCCTGAAAGGTTTTTATGATTTCCGGAGAAATCACTTACAAAACCGCCGGCTTCCCTGACAATTATAGTTGCAGCTGCAATGTCCCAGGGATGGAGGCCGTATTCGTAGAATGTCTCGAAGCGGCCGCAGGCAACATAAGCCATGTCGATGGCAGCCGATCCCAGCCTTCTTATTCCGTGGGTGGTCCTGCAGAAATGGCTCAGGCACGCCATGAAATCATCAAGTCTGCCGAAGTCGCTGTAAGGGAAACCTGTTGCAACAAGGCTTTCAGAAAGCTTCCCTGCAGCAGATACATGTATCTGGCTTTCATTTAACCATGCTCCGCCATTCTTCCAGGCAGTAAATATTTCGTCTCCCTTCACTTCATATACAACTCCGGCAACCGGTTCATCGTCTTCAAGCAGACCTATACTTATGGCATAAGGATGAAGACCGTGAACGAAATTTGTTGTACCGTCGAGCGGATCGATCACCCAGCAGTATTTTGCACCTTTTTTGGAGGAGGTGCCTTCTTCAGCCAGGAATCCTGCTTCAGGAAGGATGATCCCGAGCTTTTTTACAAGCATCTCCTCGGAACCTTTATCAACATAACTGACAAGATCATGTAATCCTTTTACCTCGGTCCGGCTGATATCAAATCCTTCAGATTCCCTGAGAATGAATTCACCCGTCTCACGGGCCGCTTTCACTGCTTCACTTACTATGCTTTTGTAATCTGTCATTTTTATTTTAATTCAACGTTCATGTGTCCCGACGGTGATTCATCCGTCAGCTTCACTGTCCTTATCTGTCCTGCCAGATCCCCGTTCCAGGGATATTCGACCCTGATATAATTACCGGTGAATCCGGATATCATTCCGTTATTCCTTACATTCTCAAAGAGGACCGTCGTGATGGCGCCGGTATTTAACTTCCGGAATCCGGAAGCCTTTCGTTGTGACATCGAAATGAGAAGGTGGCTTCTCCTTTCCTTTTCACTGCCAGTTACCTTTTCGGGCAGTGTAGCTGCAATCGTCCCCGGTCTCTCCGAGAAGGGGAAAACATGAAGGTATGAGAGAGGCATATCATCAAGGAAATTGTATGTATCATTAAAATCCTCGCCACTTTCTCCGGGGAAGCCGATAATTACGTCGGCTCCTATACCTGCAAGAGGGATATTCTTTCTGATTATCCCGATCCTTTTTGTAAAAAGCTCTCTTTTATATCTTCTCCTCATCAGGCCGAGGATCTTATCTGATCCGCTTTGCAGCGGGATATGGAAGTGAGGCATTATTTTCGGTTCAGAGGCGCATAATTCCACAAGCTCATCTGTAAGCAGATTGGGCTCGATTGATGATATCCTGTACCTTTCTATACCGTCAACCCTGACCAGTTCCCTGAGAAGTGATATAAAAGATTCTCCGGTTGATTTTCCGAAATCGCCTGTATTTACACCGGTAAGTACAATTTCTTTTACACCGGTTGAGGCGATTGATCCGGCTTCCTCAACGAGTGAACTTATTCCCGGGTTCCTGCTTTTTCCCCTTGCCATGGGGATTGTGCAGTATGTACATTTATAGTCACATCCGTCCTGTACTTTCAGAAAAGATCTCGTTCTGTCGCCGGCGGAGTATGAATGAATGAAATTGTCAGCCGGTGAAAGCTCACACGAGTGTATTTCAGCCTTTCCTTTCTTATCTGCATTTCTGATGTAAGCGGCAATATCGAAACGTTCGTTAATCCCCATTACAAGGTCAACCCCGGGAATGGATGCTATTTCTTCCGGTTTCAGCTGGGCATAGCACCCGGCAACTACAATAAATGCCCCGGGTGAACGGTTGATGAATTTCTTTATTGCCTGACGGCATTTCCTGTCAGCTACATCTGTTACTGAACAGGTATTTATAATGCAGATATCAGCTTTCTGGCTTGCAGGAACCCTTTCGAATTCATCAGCAGGGAATGACCGTGCTATTGTTGATGTCTCGGCGAAATTGAGCTTACACCCGAGTGTATGAAAAGCTATCTTTTTCCTGAATTGAGGATTCATGTATTTTGCCAGCCGCGGCTTATTTATTCAGGCGGGTAAGATAAACATTCCTGAACTCGATATCCTTACCTTCGCTCTGCAGACATATGTGTCCTTCTTTAATGGTAACTCCCGTAGCTTTGTTCATAAGGACACCGTTCACAAAAACATCTATATTGTCGGATATACATGTAACTTCCATTGTATTCCATTCCCCGGCTGCCTTTTCCGTCGATTCTGCAAGTTTCGCGACAACCCTTACCGATTTGTCGGTCCTTTCGTTCATATCCGATCCTCCCATGGCCACAAAATCACCTGCATTTCCTGCTTTAAGCTGGCACTCAATACATTTCGGCCATATAGTATCGGGTAACTGGGCATGAATGAACACACCGCTGTTTGACAGTTCACCCGGGTAACGCCATTCAAGATGAAGAGTGTAATCCGAATAGGATTCTTTTGTCCTCATGTAACCGAAAGGATTTCCTGTGATATGGATTACATCATTCTGTACAGTGAAAACCTGTGAAGCATCGGCAGAAGGATCTCTGAGGAAAAATGCCCAGTTGTTCAGGTCTTTTCCGTTAAAAAGGACGGTTGATGATTCTTTTGCTGCTTCATTCTTTTTTTCTTTCGACCGGCCGCAGGAGCTGAATGACAAGCCTGAAATAATGGCCAGCAGTAATACTGTTAATCGTACGGGTGTGGTTTTCATGTCTGATTTCTTTAAGGTTTATTAATTATTAAAAGATTTACATCTGTTCATCACAGGAGCTTGCTTGCCAGTTCGGCGAGAAAACTTCGTTCGCCTTTTACAAGGTTGACATGAGCAAATATATCCTGGTCCTTCATTTTGTCCGAGAGGTAGCTCAGCCCGTTTGATGCAGTGTCGAGGTAGGGAGAATCGATCTGCTCAATATCGCCTGTGAAAACCATTTTTGTCCCTTCCCCTGCACGTGTAATTATTGTTTTGATCTCATGAGGTGTAAGGTTCTGTGCTTCATCGACAATGAAGAAAATACTCGACAGGCTCCTTCCCCTTATATATGCAAGAGGAGTGATGACAAGCTTTTCTTCTTTCATCATATCATTTATTCTTATGAATTCAGGGCTCTGATGGCTGAATTTATGTTTGATCACAGTAAGATTATCATAGAGGGGTTGCATGTAAGGATCCATCTTTTCCTTGACATCACCCGGAAGGAATCCAAGATCGCGGTTGGCAAGCGGTACGATAGGTCTGGCCAGGAATATCTGTTTGTACCTCTTATGCTGGGCAAGCGCTGCGGCTAGTGCCAGCAGGGTTTTCCCGGTACCTGCCTTCCCTGTGAGAGAAACAAGTTGTATTTCGGGATTCGACAAAGCTTCAAGTGCAAAGGTCTGCTCGGCATTCCGGGGATCAATACCATAGGTGGTCTGCTTGATGACCCTGTTAAGAAGCTTGCTAACCGGATTATAGTGTGCAAGAGCGCTCGATCCGTTATTCTTCATTATAAAAAACTGATGCCCCTTAAGATCTTTCTCTACACTGAACTCCGAGGCATTTACTCCCTCAGGCTGCTCATAAAGCTTGCTTATAAGAACCTGATCAACACCTTCAAGAACGGTTATCCCTTTATAAAGATCATCAATATTGGCAACCTTGTCGTTCTGATAATCCTGAGCTATGATACCCAGTGACTTGGCTTTCATCCGCAGATTGATATCCTTGGTGATCAGTACAACGGTCTTGTTTTTATTGGCATTACAGACATAATCTGCGATTGCCAGAATGCGATGATCGGCTGTTCTCTCGGGAAAAGACTGACTAACCTTCTCAGAAAAATCCCTTCCGGTCTCAATATGAAGATTTCCAAGTCCGTCTCCAAGCGGAATATTGGCAGTGAGAAGCATATCTCCCGATAATTTGTCGAGCTCCCTCGTAAATTCCCTTGCGTGAAAATTGATCTGATCATTACCTTTCTTGAATTTATCCAGCTCCTCGAGAACAACTATCGGTATTATTACATCATTTTCCTCAAAGTTGTAAATGCATTTGTAATCATGTAGAAGAACGTTGGTGTCAATAATGAATAACTTCTTGTTATGTTTTTTTGGCATAATTAATAGCTTATATATCAGTAATATATAACAAGAACCTCTCTGTTATACGTGAACTGCAAAAATAAAGAAATTATGGTATAGTTGGTACAAATGTTGAAAGTTAGTTAATTTGTAGTGCCTAAAGTGTCTAAAGTGACTAAAGTGTATTAAGTACTTAGAGTATTTAGAGTACTTAAAGTACTTAGAGTTTTTAAACCCTGAAACCCTGCATCGCCCACCGAAGCTTTCTTTGGCCACCGAAGCTTCAGCGAAGGTGGCAGCGCAGGTGGGAAACCCTGGAACCTTGAAACCCTGAAACCCTGAAACATAATGTTATGAATTATAAAGCAACACTGGAATATTTGTACAATAGGCTTCCGGCTTATCACAGGATCGGGAAGGCGGCATACAAGAACGATCTTGGAAATACTCTTGCTCTTGATGATTATTTCGGGCATCTGCATAAGAAATATAAAACAATCCATGTAGCCGGGACAAACGGGAAGGGATCTGTTTCTCATATGCTGGCTTCGGTGCTGATGGAATCGGGTTACAGGACAGGTCTTTATACTTCACCTCATCTGAAAGATTTCAGGGAAAGAATAAGAGTTAACGGCAGGATGATTCCGAAAGGAGAAGTGACCGGTTTTGTAAAAAAACACAGGGAGATAATTGAATCCGTTCAGCCGTCATTCTTTGAACTTACAGCTGCTATGGCCTTTGATTATTTCGACAAAGCCGGCTGTGATGTCGCAGTTATTGAGACAGGGATGGGAGGGAGGCTCGATTCAACAAACATCATAACACCGGTCATTTCGGTGATAACAAATATCGGTCATGATCATATGGACCTTCTCGGAGGTACGCTTGAAAAAGTCGGTGGAGAAAAGGCCGGCATTATTAAAAATGATATCCCGGTGGTAATCGGCGAATCGATGCCTGAAACGGATGATGTTTTTATTGAAAAGGCACGTAAAACCGGATCTGAGATTTATTTTGCAGACAGGAATTACAGCTGTACGCTTGGAAATCATTCAGGAGGGATGCGTGAAAGGGAGTTCCGGATAAGGAATAGGGCAGATAAAAGGGAAATATCAGGAGTGATACCTCTTGGTGGAGATTACCAGTCAAAAAACCTTCAGACCCTTTTCCAGGTATGTGATTGTATTAAAAAATCGTTTGATATAGACGATAATACAATACTGAGCGGGATACGAAATGTTATCTCCTCCACAGGGCTGATGGGGCGCTGGCAGGTTCTTAAGAAAAAGCCGCTTATGATTTGCGATACCGGTCATAACAGGGAGGGAATTGAATATGTTATCAGACAAATTGCCGGGATAGATGCAGGGGAAGTCCATTTTGTCATAGGATTTGTAAATGACAAGGATCTTTCCCTTGTGCTTCCGCTCTTTCCTCAGAAGGCCCGGTATTATTTCACAAGAGCATCTGTTCCCCGTGCTCTTGACGAGAAGATACTGCAGGAGGAGGCGTCACGCTTCAACCTTAAAGGAGATTGTTATCCGTCAGTTAAAATTGCCTGTGAGGCTGCTCTGGAAAATGCCTCGCCCGACGACCTGATATTCGTCGGGGGCAGTACATTTATTGTAGCTGATGTGTTGTAAAATTTAATAACTTTAGTCCTCAAAATCTACTTCAATGAAAAAAGTGCTTTTCATTTCCCTGCTGATCTTATTAATGTTTCAGGGTACAGCCCAAACCGGTCAGAAAATCGTTATTCTTCACACAAATGACCTTCATTCGCGTCTTACAGGTTTTGCCCCCGAGCTGGACTATACCCCGATTTCCGTCAATAATGATAAGACAGTCGGAGGATTTGCCAGGATAGCAACAATACTTAAAAATGAAGCTGCCGGGGATGAGGGAATAACTCTGGTTGTTGATGCCGGTGATTTTTTAATGGGCACTCTTTTCCAGGGTATTGAGGTTAAGACAGGTTTCCAGCTGAGGCTGATGAAGAAGATGGGTTATGATGTGCTTGCCTGCGGGAATCATGAATTTGATTATGGTCCGGCCAGACTTGCTGAAATTATAGGCTCGGCTCATAAGAGAGGTGAAATACCGGCTGTTCTCCTCGGGAATGGTGTTTTCAATCCCTCAGATCCCGGGGATGATGCACTGGAGAAGCTTGTATCTGACAATATTATCGGCAGGACATTCATAATCAGCCGGGGTGGTCTGAAATTCGGTTTCTTTTCGCTTCTGGGAAAGGTGGCAGACGATAATGCAGCTTATGCCCCGCCGGTGACATTCTCCTCACAGGTAGCAACTGCACGTAAACTTGTAAAGGAACTGACTGCTGAAAACTGTGATGTTATTATCTGCCTGTCTCACTCCGGTGTTTCAAAGGATAAAAACGGCGCATGGGCAGGAGAAGATGTTGAGCTTGCCAGAAAGGTCAAAGGAATTGATGTTATAATAAGCGGACATACACATACATACCTTTATAATCCGGTAATTGTTAATGGGGTGCCGATTGTCCAGACCGGCGAGTATGGTGTGAATGTGGGTAAACTGACCCTCGACTTTAACGATGGCAGAGTCAGTGTCAGCGGTTATTCACTTATTCCCGTTGATGATAAAACGGAAGGCGATCATCTGATAAACAGCCTTATTGAAGACCAGAAGCAGAAGGTTGCGGATGAAATACTCAAACCTCTTGGGATGAGCTATGACAAACCTGTGGCTGAGACAGACTTTCTGCTCGAATGTATTGAAGGTGGTGACATTGAGAACAGTAACCTTGGCCCTCTTGTGGCTGATGCAATTTACAGCTATGTAAATAACCATGTAAAGACCGGTACGGATATCAGCATGCTTGCTGTGGGAGTGATCCGTGACAGAATAGTCCCGGGATATCAGACCGCACCCGATGTGTTCAGGATAATGTCGATGGGCTCAGGTAATGATGAGGTACCGGGCTATCCTCTTTCAAGAATATATGTAACCGGACATGAACTTAAAAGTATAATCGAGATCCTTCTTGCAATTTATAAATCGACGCCTTCAAATTACTGCTACTATTCGGGCCTGAAGGTAATGTATGATCCCTCAAAAGGACTTCTCAGGAAAATTAACAGTATTGATATTGTAAAATCTGACGGAAGTTCACAAAAGGCGGATCTCTCCAGAAAGAATAAAAAGATATATTCAATAACTGCCAATTCCTACATGCTCGAATATATCGGTATTATAAAAAAGAAGACTTTCGGGCTTATAAATGTCGTTCCTAAAGATTCAAAGGGAAATCCGGTTGTCAATATGAAGACTGCACTGCTTGACCTTGATGAATCCGCTGCAGGATTACAGGAGGGGAAAGAATGGCTTGCGATAATGCAATATCTGTCATCCATGAATGATATCAATTCCAATAATATCCCTGATATAGATCAGAAGTACAAAGAACCGGTAAGGACGTTCTTTCTGTCAAAGTAGGAAGTCTGTTTTTACCATTTGCTGAAAGGATTATTCACCTTCAGCCTGGATTTCATGTTTGCTACATTATATCCAATCTGGAACATTGCTTCTGTTATCTTTTCCATTTTTATGAAATCGATCTTTTCAACAACATCACCTGGAGAGTGATAATCAGTATGTAATCCTGTAGTGAAAAAAAGTACAGGGATATCTTTCTTTACGAAATTGTAATGGTCACTCCGTGCAAAAAGCTGCAGGGGATGATTTCTTCCGCTGAGAGAGTAATCGAAATCAAGCTCTGAAGCGTCATCAACTTCCTTTGCAATATTGACAAGATCTCTGCTCTGGTTGCCTGTAATTACAAATACCTCATCGGGTCCGCTCATCGGATTATCAGATGTTGAATCGGCAACACCTTTAACCCTTCCGATCATGTCCATGTTCAGATCAGCTATTGTATTTTCAAGCGGCACAAGGGGATTGCTTACATAATATTCCGACCCGAAAAGTCCGATTTCCTCACCTGAAACCCAGAGGAACATTATGGACCTTGGCGGCTTCTTCTCGAGGCTCTGAAATGCTTCAGCTATCGAAAGCAGAGCTGCACAGCCCGATGCATTATCGTCGGCTCCGTAATTAATCCTGCTGCCCGATCCACCGATATGATCAGCATGGCCTGAATAAATGATGAATTCTTTCTTCAGGACAGGATCACTTCCTTCAATATATCCGGCAATGTTATTTAAGGTGATCTCCGATTCAGAAGTTTTAATATCTATCAGTATTCTCTTTCCGGGTATTGGAAATGAAGCTGGTCTGAGGCTTTTATCAATATCAACCTGAAGCTCTGCAAGAGTCTTTCCGGTCCCTTTTAGTAATTCATCGGCAACGTTTCTGTGTACAAAAAGAATCCTCATCATTCCGGGAAGGGAAAATTTCGGATCCTCAAATCCCTTGAGTTGCATAGACGAGCTAATTGCGGAAGCGATAGCCGGTTCCTGTTCCTCAATGGAGGAGAAACCCGATTTGGGATCGGTTACGAAAATGACAGCTTTGGCCTTTGAGAAAAGGAGGCTCCTGATCTTTACCGAATAGCTCCTGAAGTCATCCCAGTCATATCCCTCGAACAGATACTTGGTTCCGTCTTCAGATGTGGGAGAACGCGTCATCACAAGTACAATCTTACCTTCAGTGGCAATGCCTTCAAAATCGTTGTATTTGTATTTTTCGCTGTTAAGGCCATAGCCTGCAAATACGACCTCACCTTCAATAATGATATCTTCCGGTTCTTCCGGAAAAAACTGGTAGATATTTCCATTTACGGTGGTCGAATCGCGCGTATCCGGTGTTATTTTTATCACCGACTTTGCCTGGTCGATGCCATTCCTGATGACCTGATAAGACTGAAGATAACTTGTCCCGTTAAGCGGTTTAAGTCCCAGCAGCTTAATGTTTGATACTATATACTCCTGAGCGATATCCAACCCGGGATCGCCATTTTTTCTTCCTCCGAGTAGAGGGGAGGCAAGGAACCTGACATAACTTTCAAGATCTGATGATGTTATGACATCAGCACCCACTGATTTCTTCTGGGAGTGAATGTTGACAGGGAATGTTAGAGAGAGGATAAGGAGGATAAGAAAACTTTGTAATAATTTCATATTAATATTGGATCTGTTTTTCAGTGACCGGGTGTCAAAGGTAAAAAAGTTTTGAGACTATGAATACCATAGCTGCAGGATTGATAAAGCATGAGGCCGTATGACAGCTCAGGAGTGAAGCATTAATTCCTGCATGTTCCCTTTGGGGATCAAGGGTAAGAACAGGGCGATTTTCAAATCTGATAAAGTAGAATTATTTTAAGGAAAATGTTAATTTTACGGCAATTGATAAAAGTGAAGATTCGGTAATCCCACTGGACAGAAAGAAGGATAATGAATTCCCAGAAGCAGAAGCCGGCCAAACCGTGGCCTCTTATCATTCTATTTGTAGTATTGTCAGCTGGCGAGCTTGCAGTGGGGCTTTACTATTACCAGTATCAAAGGGAACATTTGCTTAATGACAGGACCCTGGAACTATCGGCTATAGCTGATCTTAAAGTCAGACAGCTAACACAGTGGAGGCGTGAGCGTATTAATGACGGTATTTCTCTGAGCCAGAACATAATCATAACAAAAAAGTACCTGGAGTTACTTGATGATCAGAATAACGGTCAGCTGCGTAGTGATCTGAAAGAGAGCCTGAAAGCAATGGTTGATAATTATGATTATTCTTCAGCGCTTTTCGTCGACAGGAATATGAGGGTTATGCTGTTTTACCCTGATGCCGATACAATTATTGGGGATGTTCTCAGAAAAAAGCTGCCTCAGGTAATTGAAGGTGGCAAGGTTCAGATAACCGATATTCACAAAGCCGACAAGGTACCATATATGCATATGGATCTTATTGTTCCGTTGCAGGGGAAGGACAGCCCGGTTTTCGGGGCTGTCATCCTGAGGATTGATCCTCAGGATGTCCTCTTTCCGCTGATACGGACATGGCCTTTGCCCGGAAAAACTTCAGAAGCATTTCTTGTAAAAAAGGAAGCGGACGAAGTGGTTTATCTCACCAGGGTAAAATATTCTGACAGCACAGGTACAATCAGACAATCCGTTAATGAGGAAAAGCTTGCAGCCGCAATGGCACTCCAGTCAGTTCAGGAAAGTACCGATGCTATAGATTACAGGGGTGTTAAAGTGGTGGCAGCAATGAAGAAAGTCCCGGAACTGCCATGGTATATTGTGACAAAAGTCGACCGGCAGGAAGTGCTGGGAACCCTGAACCTCGAAATGAGGCAGATCTTCATGATCACCTTCATGTTCATCCTTATTACAGCACTTCTCTCAGGATTGCTGTGGTGGAACCAGAGAGTACGTTTTTACAGGGGAAAATATGAAACTGAACTGGAACATCTTGCCCTGGTAAGGCATTTTGACTATATCCTTAAATATGCAAATGATGTTATTATGCTTTTCAATAAGGATCTGGAGATAATTGAAGCAAATGACCAGGCCCTCGATAAATACCAGTTCGACAGGAAAGAACTGCTGGGAATGAGACTTCATGACCTGATCCCTGAAAAAAGACTGGAACTGTCAGACAATGTTATAAGTAAACTCGACACCCAGGGATATCATACTTTTGAAGGTCTTCATAAGAGAAAGGACGGTACGACATTCCCTATGGAGATAAGTGCCAGGAAAATTATGATGGAAGGCCTGGTTTACTATCAGACTATTGCAAGGGATATAACAGAGAGAAAACAATCCGAGGAGATACTGAGGGAAAGTGAAGAAAAATTCAGGAAGATATTCGAAGAGAGTCCTTTCGGGATGGCGATGACAGGGAAGGACCTTGTCATAATCAGAGCGAATTCAGCCTTCTGCAAAATGATGGGATATGCCGAGGAAGATCTGCTGGGAATGACTTTTAAAAGCTTTACCCATCCCGACTATATTGAGCGTGACGAGATTGAAGTTTTGAGACTTATAGCAGATGAGATACCAATTTATCATATTGAGAAACAATATATCAGAAGTGACGGCAGAATGATCTGGGGATCAACCACCCTCAGCATTATCAGGAATAATAATGATGAGGTCCAGTTTTTCCTGGGAATGGTCGAAAACGTGACTTCCAGAAAGTTAGCAGAAGCTGAGCTCATTGCTGCGAAGGAAAAGGCCGAAGAAAGCGACAGACTGAAAACAGCTTTCCTTCATAATGTTTCCCATGAGATACGTACTCCCATGAATGCAATCCTCGGATTTTCATCCCTACTGAACGAACCGGGAATTACAGAAAGCGAAAGGAACCAGTATATAGATATAATCTTCCAGAGCGGAAACCAGCTTCTTTCCATAATAAATGATATCGTTGACCTTGCAGGCATCGAGAGCGGTCATGTTAAGATTAAGATCGGGAAGGTGAATATCAACAATGTGCTCAGAGACCTTAATGAACAATATGCTTATAAGGTCAAAGCTCAGAATATCGGACTTAACCTGACAATTCCCCTGGAGAATGATGAGTCTGAGATAATGACAGACGAAACCCGCCTGATCCAGATATTGTCCAATCTCATAAACAATGCCTTCAAGTTCACCAGGAACGGGCAGATTGATTTCGGATATACCCTTAAGGACGGTTTCCTCGAATTTTTTGTAAAAGATACGGGGATAGGTATCCCTCCCGAATATCACTCACTTATTTTCGACCGGTTTTACCAGGTCGACAGTGCGGTATCGCGTCAATATGCGGGAACAGGTCTGGGACTTTCAATCTGCAGGGCATTTGTAGGTTTGCTCGGTGGAAATATATGGGTAACTTCAGAACCGGGAGCCGGATCAAACTTCTTTTTTACGATCCCTTATGCCAGGGAAAGAAAGGAACAACCGGAGATACAAAGGGCTTCGAAGTGACGGTATCCGGTGGTGGGCGGCTCTGGTTAAAACCGGATGAAAATAGTGAGGCTACCGGTAAAAAGGACCGGTGCGATGGAATTATTGGAGCTGTTTTTTCGTCCCAAAGGGAATCCGGGACCAGCATCCAGGTTTATACCGGCGGTTCGTGAGATATTGAACGATCTTCCAATCCTTGGATAAATTATAAAGTTATATTCTTTTATGTAGTCCACATCGATAAGGTAGCCTGCAACTCCTCCCGAAACATACCAGGGCGCCTGGTCCATAAGCCTTGGCTTTTCACCCATGTGGTAATAAATTTCAATTCCTGTGGCACCAAATCCGCGTGAATCCAGTGACTGCACCAATCCTGCCTGGATCTTATTCCCGTATTTTATCTTTATGCCTATGGCCTCTGGAAATCCGTAACCAAAATCTGCTTCAAATCTGTATTTTGGCCGGGGTTTTATTTTTGCCCCAGCAATATTACCTGTAAGGAGGATTCCTGATAAAAAAACAACAAATAAAAGCATTCTTCGCTTTGACTGCCAGAAATATATTAGTGCAACTAAACCAGTCTGTTTATTTTCAGGATAGGATTTAGGTAATGTGTTGTGGTTAAACCCGGACATATTTCATGATCTTCATATTCAGAAACGTGAAAAAGTGTTATTTATTTAAGATATTATGGATCGCCCCGTACAGAATTGTAAAATATTTGGTCAAAAAGCAAAGATTAAAGGCAATCCGGCTTTATATTTGGAGTTTTAAATTTCCCTCCGAATACCAATGGGAGCTTTAAAAAATCCTTTGTGTCCCTTCGTGTGTACTTTGTGTGGTTATAAAGCATTGTTGTTTAACCACATGGAGCACGAAGGAAATCACAAAGAGCACAAAGGGGGAGTAATTATTTTACTCTGTATTTAAGGATAATATTTTGATTTATAAATAGATAAATTATGGGAAAGAAACGAAGCATCGATGAGATCAATGAGAAGATCCGCAGCGGGGAAGCAGTGGTTCTGACAGCAGAACAGGTTGCGGCTATGGGCAAGGAGATGACGCCTGCCGAAGTATTTAAAAAAGTGGATGTAGTAACAACTGCCACCTTCGGACCCATGTGTTCTTCAGGCGCATTTGTCAACTTTGGTCATACCACACCGCCTATGCGCATGGAGAGGATAACATTGAACAATGTCCCCGCATATGGAGGTATTGCAGCCGTCGATGCTTACATAGGTGCAACCGAAACAGCTATGCCTCATGATCAGTATGGTGGCGCTCATGTTATTGAGGAACTGATCTCGGGGAAAGATGTACTACTTCAGGCAACAGCTAAAGGAACGGACTGTTATCCCAGAACAGAAGTGAAGACGCTTATCAATAAGAATACAATAAACGAGTTCATAATGTTCAATCCGCGGAATGCATACCAGAATTATAATGTGGCGGTGAATAGTACCAGCAGGATCAAGTATACTTATATGGGAACTCTTCTTCCGGCCTTTGGAAATGCAAATTTCTCAACATCGGGTGAACTCAGCCCTCTTCTGAATGATCCCGGACTCAGGACAATCGGAATAGGTACAAGGATATTTTTCGGAGGCGCTGTGGGATATGTTGCCTGGCACGGTACACAGTTCAATACAGGCAAACCGCTGAATGAACATGGAGTTCCTGTAGGTAACTCTGCAACCCTTGCACTGATAGGCGATGCCAAACAGATGAGCTCAAGGTTTATTAAAGCCGCGTATTTTGAAAAATACGGAGTTACAATGTTTGTGGGAGTCGGGATACCGATACCTGTTCTGGACGAGGACCTGGCCAGGAACGTATCAATACGTAACAGACAGATTGAGACAAATATTACTGATTACGGATCGGGTAATTTTGAAATACTTGGACAAATTGATTATGAATCACTTTTCTCGGGAAAGATATCATTCAACGGGAAGAAGATACGTACGGCTCCTTTGTCAAGTGTGAAGGTAGCCCGTGAAATTGCGGATATCCTGAAAAAGGAAATATCTGAAGGACGTTTTTATCTCACTGAACCGGTAAGCCTTTTTGAGAAGACAAAGGGACTGAACAGCCTTGAAATAAGGATCTGATGTGTAATATTTTAACTGAAAAACTATGACGAGTAAAAGATTTGTTCTGACTTTCCATCCGGATGCGACCGGACAACCTATAACATACAACCTTATAAAGAAGTTTGACATAATGGTTAATATTATTAAAGCCGATGTGTCTCCCGGGGAGATAGGTCACCTGGTTATGGAAATGACTGCACCTGCAAAAGTGCTGAAAGAGGGGATGGAGTATATAAGGCAGCAGAAGGTGGATTGTGAACCTATTGATAAGAAAATCACCTGCCGTCAGGATCTTTGTATTCATTGCGGCGCCTGTTCGGC
>JAKQPD010000395.1 GCA_029564935.1 Bacteroidota bacterium | reverse complement strand
ATATCAGGCAGAATTTTATCTTTAGCTATAATTGAATCAACCGGACCGTTTAATAAAATTGTTGTATAGTGCTTAGACAGATTTGATACAGACTGTGCATCATCTTCCTTTTCCCATGAATGGCAGTCAGTAAATCCTTCTCCGTTTATCCAGTTGGCTATACCGAAATTATTAGATTGAAGGCGGACATATTTAATTTGTCCGCCTGAATCGAAGGCGATGCTGACAGCTTTATCTACAAAATCCGGTCTGAGATATGAAACAAAATCGAGAATCCTGAGATCATCCGATTTTGTTTCATTTGAAAAATGAATTAAATTCATTTGATTACGATGTTCACCAGTTTATCCGGTACAGAAATAATTCTGACTATTTCCTTTCCGCTGATGAATTCCTTAATTCTTGAATCTTCCATTGCAGTTTTTTCAAGAACATCCTTCGGAGTTCCTGCCGCAAGCTCAGCTTTCGATCTTATCTTTCCATTTACCTGAAAAACGATTTCAACCGAATCATCTTTAGTAAGCTCTTCGATATAATCAGGCCATTTCGCGTCTACAAGAAGATCTTTGCCTCCGAGAAGCTCCCAGAGTTCTTCAGTCATGTGCGGAACAAAAGGATTTAGAATAACCAGAAGTTTGCTTACTGCTTCTGAAAGAGCTGCCTTTCCGTCGGCAGTTTCATAGGCTTCATCTTTAACTGCATAAAGTGCGTTGACGAGTTCCATCATTCTCGCGATTGCGGTATTATACTGAGTTCTGTCTTTGATATCGCCTGTAACCGCCTTAACGGTTTTGTGTGTAGCTTTTCTAAGCACAGAAAGCTCTTTCGGCAATTCACCGCTGAAAGAATAATTCTGTATAAATTTATCTTCGTGTTTGTTAATAAATCTCCAGAGACGGGTTACAAACCTGAAGCATCCTTCAACACCTGTTTCTGCCCAGTCCAAATCTTTTTCAGGCGGCGCAGCGAACAGCATAAAAAGACGCACGGTATCGGCGCCGTATTTCGCAATCATTTCATCCGGATCTACAACATTGCCTTTTGATTTGCTCATCTTCGCGCCGTCTTTTACGACCATTCCCTGAGTGAGCAGACGCTTGAAAGGCTCCTTTGTCGGAACGAGTTTCATTTCGTGCATTACCATGTTGAAGAAACGCGCGTATAAAAGATGCATACAGGCATGTTCAACACCGCCGATATACTGATCAACAGGTGTCCAGTAAGAGACATCGCTCTTGTCGAAAATTTCAGCGGAATTCGGTGATGAATATTTTGCGTAATACCAGCTTGAATCGACAAAAGTATCCATGGTTTCGGTTTCGCGGCGGGCTTCTCCGCCGCACTTAGGGCATTTTGTTTTATAAAAAGATTCCATCGTTGTGAGAGGAGAAACTGATGAACCTTTGAAATCTACTTTCGTAGGAAGAACAACCGGCAGTTCGTTTTCAGGCACTCCGACTGTTCCGCACTTCTCGCAATAAACTACCGGAATCGGACAGCCCCAGTATCTCTGGCGGGAAATTCCCCAGTCGCGCAGACGGTAATTGACCTTGATTTTGCCAATGCCGCTTTTTTCTGCGAATGCTGAAATCTTTTCAATTGCGTCCTTGTTTGAAAGACCCGAAAATTCCTTCGAATCGACGAGAGTTCCTTCTTCTGTGTATGCGTCTTTCATTTCTGAAACAACGAGGTTTTTTTCAGGATTCTGGATAACTATCCGGACAGGAATATTATATTTCTTAGCAAAGGCAAAGTCGCGTGAATCATGGGCTGGAACTGCCATAATAGCTCCTGTGCCGTATTCCATAAGAACAAAGTTTCCGACAAAAAGAGGAACTTTATCACCGGTAAAAGGATTAATTACTTTTAGACCTGAATCGATTCCTTCTTTTTCCTTGTCTTCATTATTTCTTTCTGTTGCTGATAGAGCTTTTTGTTTCGCTATGAATTCCTTAACCTTCGGATCATTAACTTTTTCAAAAACCGGATGTTCGGGAGCCGCAACCATAAAGGTTACCCCGAATATCGTATCAGGCCGTGTAGTAAATATCGGAAAATCCTCTCCGCTTTCGAGTTTGAAATTTGCCATGAGGCCTGTTGATCTTCCGATCCAGTTTTTCTGCATGGTGATGACTCTTTCTGGCCAGCTGTCTTTAAGCTCTTCATGACCTTTTAACAAATCTTCTGCGTAATCGGTAATCTTGAAATACCACTGCTCAAGATGTTTCTGCTCAACCTTGGAAGAACATCTCCAGCAGAGACCTTCTTCAACCTGTTCATTCGCAAGAACTGTGTTGCATTCAGGGCACCAGTTGACGGAAGATTTCTTTTTATAAACCAGTCCTTTTTCCATCATCTTGAGGAACATCCACTGTCCCCATTTGTAGTATTCCGGTTTATATGTGGCAATTTCCTTTGACCAGTCGTATGAACATCCGAGAAGTTTGAACTGGCGTTTCATGTTTTCGATATTGCTGCTTGTCCATTCATAAGGCGGAATGTTGTTTTTTATCGCCGCATTCTCGGCTGGAAGGCCGAACGAATCCCATCCCATCGGATGAAAAACATTATATCCCTGAAGACGCATGAAGCGCGCGACAAGATCTCCGATCGAATAATTTCTTACATGACCCATGTGAAGTCTTCCGGAAGGATATGGAAACATTTCGAGAACATAATATTTCGGGCGTTCATCGCGCTTTTGAAGAAATACTTTATCCGAATCCCATCTTTTCTGCCATTTATCTTCGATTTCTGTAAAATTATAACGTTTATCTTCCACTGAATAACCTCTCTGCGGCAAATGAAAATACATTTAACTGATAAATGAAATGGAATTGATTTCATTATTTTTTGTCAAA
>JAKQPD010000393.1 GCA_029564935.1 Bacteroidota bacterium | reverse complement strand
TTATCAGGTATGGCGTTTACTGCAAGGTCAGGAAACCAATGAAAATGCCTGGACACTTTTAACTGGCACTCCTATTACTGCTTTAAGCTTTGCAGATGAAGGTTGGGCTTCATTACCGGATGGAACTTATAAATGGGCAGTGAAAGCTGTTTATACAGGTGGTGCGTATTCCGTTGCTGCCTTCTCCAATCCTTTACCCCAGTATCATGAAATTGGAACTATTGCCGGTATTGTTCGCAATATGCAGAATCAGCCAATTTCGGGAGCTACTGTAACCTGCGAAGATGTTACCGCTACTACCAATGCAAGCGGTGCATACAGTATGACTGTGCTTTCCGGAATTCACAGTGTAACTGCCAGCCATCCCAATTATGCTTCTGTTACCCACACGGGAATTATCGTTACGACCGGTCAGACCACTACTGTGAATTTCCAGTTGCCTCCAACTTCAGATTTGTTTAGTGATGGCTTTGAGACCTACGCCAATTTCGTTATAAACTTTGCTCCCTGGACCTGTATGGATGTTGATGGAAGCACAACTTACGGCATTCAAGGTTATACCTGGACAAATGTTAATACTGCTCAAGCATACATAATCTTCAATCCTACTGCTACAACTCCAGCTCTTACTTCTCTTACAGCCCATGGTGGAAATAAAATGGCTTGCTGTTTTGATGCCACTACTCCTCCTAACAACGATTGGCTGATTACACCTCAATTAACCGGAGCAAGTTCCATCAAGTTCTGGGCACGCAGCTATAATAGCAGCTATGGATTGGAAAGATTCAAAGTAGGTATTTCACCTGATACCAATCCAGCCCACTTCACTATAATCAGTGGAACTAACTATATTGAAGCACCGATTACATGGACTGAATACACTTATCAAATTACCCAACCAGGACCTCTTTATATTGGTATTCAATGCGTTTCCAACGATGCCTTCTTCTTCTGTGTAGATGATGTTTCAATTATGGGAAATGATGTTAATGATCCTGAACTTCCTGTAGTTGTTACCGCTTTGAACAACAACTATCCTAACCCCTTCAATCCGGAAACTACTATTTCTTACAGTGTTAAAGAAAGAGGACCTGTAACTATTGAAATCTATAATGTTAAAGGTCAATTAGTGAAGACCGTAGTGAAAGGTATTCAGGAACCCGGAAATCATACTATCGTCTGGAACGGAACCGATGATAATGGTCGTTCTGTTTCCAGTGGTATCTA
>JAKQPD010000349.1 GCA_029564935.1 Bacteroidota bacterium | reverse complement strand
TGCTGAAGTCACAATTCATCCCAGACCTAAAGCCAGATTTGAAACTGACCGGATTGAAAATTGTCCTCCGTTCGATGTCATGATTACAAATACAAGCCTGAATTCAACCCATTTCCTCTGGAAGTTCGGAGATGGTGAAATTCTTAATACAGATTCGGGGGATCCGGTAAATCATGTTTATTACAACCAGACATCAAACATTTTGCCTTATACTATCAGGCTAATTGCCTCCACAAGCTATGGGTGTGTTGACTCAACACAGCAGAATATAATTGTTTATCCGTCAACTGTCGCAGATTTCAGTGTGAATGATGAAGGATGTACTCCTCTGACCAGTTATTTCATCAATGAATCCGTTCTTGGTGAATCATACCTCTGGAGTTTCGGGGACGGATCAGAGATGACTCTGAAAGATCCTTCACATACTTATTTCAACTTTACTCCTGATGTGGCAAGTTACTATGTAACACTGACCTCAACATCGAGCTATGGTTGCATTGATTCAAAAACTGATACTATTAATGTTTACCCGCAGCCGGTGGCAGAATTTATTGCCCAGCCCAGTCACCAGGTATTTCCTGCATCTACAGTAAGTATAACAAATACAACCAGTCCTGGTAACTGGACTTACCTGTGGGAAATGGGCGATGGTTCTTCTTCAAATCTGGCAGCACCTCTTCCTCATACATATTCATCATGGGGTGAATATGAAATAAAGCTCTATGTATCATCAGAACAGTGCCGAGACTCCGTATCACACAAGATCCGTATCTTCCCGGGACCGCCGGTTGCAGACTTTGATACTGTTTACCCGGCATGTGAACCATACACTGTTAAGTTCAGTAATAATTCGCTTTACGGAGATTCATACCTCTGGGAGTTTGACGATGGTACAAGCTCGACCGAGTTTGAACCGACACATACTTTTACCGGGGATGGAATCTACAATGTAAAACTGACGGTAAACGGTGAAGGTGGTCGTGATTATGCATACAGGCAGGTCGAAGTTTATCCAAAACCTCTTGTAAATTTCAGACTCTCACCTGAACTGGTGATGCTGCCTGATCAGAAAATGCAATTATTCAACTTATCGGAAAACGGGACAACCTACTTGTGGAATTTTGGCGATGGAAATACATCAACAGAAATGAATCCGGAGTATTTATATTCGGACCCGGGAGTCTATGATGTTTCACTTGATGTCTGGACGGATCACGGCTGTACTGACCGGCTTGTAAAACCCAAAGCTGTAACTGTTCTGGGCAAAGGCTTTATTAAGTTCCCGAATGCCTTTGAACCCAACCTGAATGGTCCGAATAACGGTTATTATAACCTTAATGAACCGGAACTGAATACAGTTTTTCATCCTTACTGGGAAGGAGTGGAAGAATACCGGCTGGAGATCTATAACAGATGGGGAGTGCTTTTATATGTCAGCCTTGATGTCATGAAAGGCTGGGATGGATACTACCAGGATAAAGTATCGCCACAGGGAGTATATGTTTACAAATGTACAGGTACTTTTTCCAACGGAATGATGTTTAATCTTGTCGGGGATGTAACACTCTTACATCATATCAGATAATTTAAAATGGAATAATAAGCTGCAGACGATGAAGAACAGCAGGCAAACGGTATATCTGATCTTATCATTCCTGTTCCTTTTGCAGATGTGCGAAATTAATGATCTAAAGGTTGAAACAGGCGAGGTTTCGGATATTTTGCCCACAACAGCAAGGATAACCGGATATATAGTCAGTGCAGGAGACGGGATAAAAAAATACGGGCATTGTTATTCAAAGAACCCTGATCCCGGGGTGTCGGGTACAAGAACCGAATACAAAATGGCTATAGGGTCAGGACGATATACCAGTTTTTTGCAGAATCTGGAACCCGGAACAAAATATTATGTAAGATCATATATAAGCCGGGACAGTATTACTGAATACGGATCGGAAATTAATTTCACAACTTTATCAGCTGATAAACCGGTTCTGACAACAACTGCGGTATCCGATATATCCCAAAGCGGCGCAGTCAGCGGAGGCACCATTACAAGTGACGGCGGCATACCGGTCAAAGAAAGAGGGATCTGCTGGAATACTTCCTCAGATCCTGTAATTTCAGACAGCAGGACAATTGACGGATCAGGGCCGGGAACATTCACCGGCATACTTACCGGGCTGACTCCAAACACGACTTACCATGTAAGGGCATATGCAACTAATGGTGCCGGGACAGCATATGGTAATGAACTGATATTTATTACTGCTCAATAGTTGGAGAGAGAAAATTCCTTAACTACTATTCATGCCTGATAGCTTCGACAGGCTTCATGTCGGCTGCCCTTTTTGCAGGAAGGTAACCAAAAGTGATACCGACGATAACCGAGAAACTGAAAGCTATAAATATCGAATAAAGCGTTATGAAGGTTTTGACTTCAGTCAGAAAGCCTATTCCCAGGGACAGTAAAATTCCAAGAACAACACCTGTCAGGCCTCCTGTAATACTTAAAGCCATTGCTTCGGTTACAAACTGACCCATAATATCAGATCTCCGGCCTCCGACTGCCCTTCTGATACCGATCTCCTGAGTCCGTTCCATAACAGATGCAAGCATTATATTCATAATGCCTATTCCCCCGACAATAAGAGATATTGCTGCAATAGATGCCAGCAGAAGATTGTAGATACGGCTTTCGCGCTTCTCCTGTTCCATCAGTTCGTAAGGTATAATAATACTGAAATCATCATTATTGAAATGACGTCTTGAAAGAATACTCCTGATTATGTCTGCAGACTCCAGTAAGCTCCCGGAGCTTTCAAGCCTGACTGCAACCTGTTTCAGCTCACTTGAAAGTATATTTGATTTTGGTATCCTCTTCCCGAAAGTGGAAAGTGGAATATACACATCATTATTAAGATCGCGGGCTGCAAGCTCACCGATTGTTTCGGTAAAGAGCGCCCTGGTACTGAGAACGCCCGTAACCTCAAACCACTGGTCTCCCAGTTTGATATACCTGCCAACCGGATCTTCATAGTTGAATAGCTCCCATGCAATATTAGCACCCAGCACACAAACCTTCAGCTGCCTTTCATAATGATCCGAATCAATAAAGGTTCCCTTATCTGTCCTGAAATTCAGTATACCTGTTATTTCAGGGGTAATGCCTATTACATTAGCCTTCGACGACTTGTCCTCATACATGGCATCTAGCTTTGCTTCTGCCTGGGGAGCAATCCCTTTAACTCCTGGCAGAATTTCACTTATTGCTTTTGTATCTCCCAGTGATAATCCCCGGGAAAATTTTGTTCTGACCTGTTCAAGTTCTGTATCCGTAAAGTCCTTATCACGAATAATTATATTGCTGACCCCCAGATCCTGGTATTTTGCCATAGCCTGTTTTTTTGCACCTTCACCAATCGATATCATGGCTATTACAGAAGCGGTTCCGAAAATAATTCCCAGCATCGTCAGAAATGATCTGAACTTATGATCACGCAATCCATAGAACGCGATCCTTATACTTTCTTCGATCTGCATATTAATACTTATTACCTTTTTAAAATATTTTCAGGCAGAACAAGATCCTGTCCCGGTCTCAGATCACCCGATACAATCGTATACATGTTGTTTGAAGGACCTGTTTTAATTTCAGTTTTTCTTATTTTCCCTCTTTTCGCGATAAACAGATAGAAATGTTTGTTTTCCTCAAGGATGCATCGGGCGGGGACATACATTTCATCCTCTCCTTCATAGGTTATGTATTCACAGCGTACAGTCATTCCGGGTTTAAGCCTAAGATCAGAGCCGGAAATGATCACTTCAGTCAGAAATACTTTCTTCGAATCCTGTTCAACGCACACTCTGCTTAACTTGTCAATAACCCCCTGAAAGGGAACAGAGGGCAGTGCATCCAGCCTGACAATGACCTTTAATCCCGGCCTGATCCTGCTAATATCATTTTCGGGAATGAAACCTTTTACTTTCATGGTCCTTATATCCGGTATTCTTGCAACTATGTTCGACAGATATACTTCATCGCCAACCTTTATTATCTGACCGGTTCTGTTGTTATTTGCCACGACAAAAACTCCATCGAGCGGACTAAGTACAATCAGTTGATTCAGGGTTCTCTCTGCAGCCAGCAGTTCATTTTCTTTCTGGATCACCTTTATTTTTTGAATCCGGTAATCGAGACTGTCGAGTTTAGGCCTCAGCAAAAGGTTTCTCTGTATTTTGGCAAGCTTTATTTCTGCCTGCCGGAATTCAAGCTCAATAACTTTTCTTACTGCTTCCGATTCGAAAGCAGACTTATCGAGCTGCAACTTTTTTATTTCATATGAAGCCTGCTCATTCCTCAACTGTGCCCTTAGATCCTGGATATTATTTAAGATCTGTGCTTTAAGTTTATTAGCAGAAGCAATTTCGTTTTCAAGGCTTTCTCTTTTTTCAATTATATATTTTTGGACAGATGAAGGATCAACCCTGAATACCGGATCACCTTTGCGAACCTGTTTGCCATGTTCTGCGAGTTCGATTATCTTAAAATTATAACCATAAATTGAATTGATCCTCGGCATAGTTAAAGTAGAAGCATTTACAGCCTGGAGCTCTCCGGTTTCAACTATAGATTGTGTGAACGGTCCTCTCCGGACTACATAGACATTCTTATTCTCTGTGCTGCAGGAAACAGTCACAGTGAGCAGTGCCAATAAAATAAGATTGCGTATCATATTATAATATTGGTCAGTCTGTAAATTGATTTTTCCCATTTCCTCTTTTCCCCTGTTTTTTAACCTGGTCCTGCTGTACTTCCCGATTCATCTGACTTCTTTTCCCGGATCTCCTCCTTATTAAGGAAAGGATCGGAAAGCGCTATGACATCATTTTCTTCAAGTCCTTCCCTGACAATGACATAATCAGCATTGACTGAACCTGTCTTAATATTATGACGTTTAAAGCCTGATCCGGATCGTATATAAACATAATCTGTTCCCTGCTCATTGAAAAGTGCCTCAAGAGGGATGAAGAGTACTTCGGGAATTTCGCTGACAATGATCTTACAGCTTACAGTCAGCCCCGGAAGCAGAGTTTTGCTCTGTCCTTCTATCCGGATCTGTACAGGAAAGATCTTTATCTTTGATTTGTAATCAAGATTCTGGGCAAGATTTGCAACTTGTTCAACTTTACCGGTGTAGGAGGAGTCAGAGTAAGCGTCAGGCCGGATCTCCACTCTCTGGTCCGGCAGTACTTTTGAAATATCAACTTCGTTTATTTTAACTTCTGCTCTCATCTGATCAAGATCAGGTAATTCAATCAATTTAGAACCGGAATAAGGCTGATCACCGACACCCCATTTTTGCTGTGTGCTCCAGTTTTGTTCCTTAATTGCTATGCCATTTGCGGGACTGACGACATACAGGCTTTTCATTGAGTTGTTTGCATCAGCCAGAGTGGTCGTAAGCTGGTTAATCGTCAGGGATTTCTGGAGGAGATCTTCCTTGTGAATGATTTTCTTGTTCTCTATCTGTTCCTTTGCCCTGTCAAGAGCAATCGTGGCAGATTCCAGGCGAAGTTTAATCTCCTTCCTTGTTGCTTCAGGCTCATAGGTAGCTGTTTCGAAGTTGATTCTGGCTATTTCCTGAGAGATCACAGTCAGTTCAAGATCGGCTTCAAGATCCTCTATTTCTGACTGTTGGGAGGATTTTAGCTTTTCATACTCTGCTTTCGCGATATCCAGCTGTTGTTCAGCCTGAATGATTGCTCTTTTAATTTCGGAGGGATCAAAAATCATGAGAGTATCACCTTTTCTGACCTCTTCACCGTCATCAACGATCCTTGCAATCTTAAGGGACCCGTAACGGTAGGAGATAACAGGTGCCGTGATTGAGATTGAATTTACAGCCTGAACACTTCCCTGCTCTGTAAGCTCTTCAAGAAAAGTTCCCCGCTTAACGGTAGTTACTTCTGTATCGGCTATATTTTTACCCTTGCAGGCTGCCAGTAGAATTAATAAAAGAATCATTACTCTTCTTGTCATCAGAATCCATGTTTATTTATTTTTAAATCTGTTGGTTGTATCTTTAACTGATATCATTTTACCGGGAGGTTCTCTCAGAGCAATGTCCTCATCACCCGACAGACCTGCTGTTATTATTGTAAAAGAACTTCCGGAAGTACCGGTCTCAATCCGGACAGGAACAAATCCCTTTTTCTGTTTTACATAGACCAGCTTTGAGCTGTCTTTTTCGAAAATGGCCAGAGTAGGGACAAAAAGCGTGTCTTTTATTTCATTTAATATGATCTCGCAACTGGCGCTGAGTCCCGGTTTCATTTTTGAGTGACAGCTGTCGACATCAATAATTACCTCAAACGATTTCACTTTTGATCCTGAATACCTTTGAGCCATGCTGCCTGAAAGGCTCTTCCGGTTTATTTTACCCGTTGTCATAAGCTTCTCAACCGTATTCACTGTTATATAAACCTTCTGGCCTTTCTCAATATTTCTGAAATCGGCTTCAGCCACATCGGCTGATATCTGCATTCTGCTGAGGTCCGGGAACTGAAGTATCGGTGTACTGCTTAAGAAAATAACACTTCCTTCCCTGACCGGACCTCCGAATGATCCGGTTCCGGTCGGACTGCTGATCATAAATCTGGGTGACTGAGTCCTCGTTACAATCCCGTCTCTCTGTGCAATCAGAGTCATTGAAGCTATCTGATCAGCATAGTTCTGTGCTTTCATCTTCTCCTGGATGATCCTTGCTTTCTTTTGTCTGATGTCATTTTCACCAATCAACCGTGTAGCTGCCAGCTTTCTCTCTGTCTTCTGCTTTTCAATATGAGACTTTTTTATCTCCAGTTCCAAAAGTTCAGATTGTACTCCTGATGCAAACTTCATCTGCAGGGAATCGAGAGAGGAGATCATCATCTGGGCTTTACTGGTTTCAAGCTGGGCTTCAAGAAGAGCAATGTTCATATTATTGTCAGCTTCTGACTTTTTCAGTTCCGCTTCAAGAGTTTCTATTGATATAAGAATTTCTTTGTACCTGGACGATAATTCAGGAACAGTAAGAACACACAGGGTGTCTCCTTTTTTCACCAGGGAGCCATCCGGGGCAAGTTTTACAATTGTCATCTGGCCGAAAGTGCTTGCAGGTGACATGACAGGTGTGCTTACCACTGCCTGAACAGTTCCTGTTACATTTATTTTATCGGAATAATCAGATCTTTTAAGCCGGTAGGTGAGTATATTATTATCAATTTTACCGTTGCAGGCAACGAGGCAAACCAGGAACAGCGTGGAAATATACATGAAAACTCTCATTCCGGGGGTATCTGAAAATCATTATCAGCTTTAATAAACCTTAATAAACTATTATATTATAAGGATTTAAGCAAGCTAAATCTGGGTCTGAATTCTGAAATACATTATAAAGTTAAACAAATTTAACTAAAAAGGTAGTTTAAGAAATAAATTCTTTTATTATTTCAGTATGGTATCTGTATGAAGTTAATTAAATTTTGAGTATCTTTGTGGGCTTTTAATAAAACGATGGAAAGGACAAAAAACCTTAAGTCCGCCGTCAAAATGAAATACGTGCGGATAGATCATAAAACAGTAATTGAGATTCCTGCTGATGTGCCGGACAATGTTGCCCGTGAACATTATCTGAAGAACAGGGGATTGAATAATCCGAATACCAAGAAATCTCTGGTCATAAACTGATCGGAGTTCATCCGGAAACTTTTTATCCGGCCGTAAATCAAAGCTTTGCGGCAATTCTCATATGACAGTGGCCTCAGACCACTGTTGATACCGTATTGCATGGATCTGAGATCCGTGCAAACGGATAGCCGTATTCTGTACCTTATTGAATACCTGCAATGAAATCCTTACTGTCTTCCGCCTTCGGAAGCTTCAGGAGGAATTTCTGTCGGGCTACTTCATCAGGTACATCGGACCTTTTTTCAATCCAGGTGTAGTTATTAATCTGAATGAGTTTTTTGACCCTGGATGATTCTACGGGTTTTTCTTTCTTCATAAACAAAAATTTATGAGACAATTTAACTTCACATCTGACTATAGAATTGTACTGCAGTACGACCAAAAATAATAAAGATTACTAAATAAATGCCGGAACATTTATTAACATACTGAGCGCCTTTTTAAACAAAATGAACCCGGGAAAGGATCAGTTTATCCTCCTGTGGGTGATGGGATCTTTTATTATCAGATAGTATTTTGACCTGGGATCCGGGCGATGCTTTATCACAAATGATTTTTCATAAGGTGAAGGCATCATACGGTGCTTAGAGTAAAATCTGTCAGCCCCCGGGTAGAACTCTCTCTCTTCTGCTATTGTGAAATCGCGGAATGACCTGATCTCCGGAGGGCAATTAAAGATGCTGTCTTTTCCTGATTCGCAGGCTGGTGGATATATCGAATCATTTAAAGCTTCGGGATTGATGATGTTATTGTCCATATCAATTGACGGGATCCCCCCGGGAACTATTTCTATCTTTTTCGATTCTTTGTATCCGGGGCAATTTTGTCCGTTTTGTCCGGTTAAGGGGAAGGAAAATATAAAAAGAACAACCGGAATGAGATGATACATTTTCATGGCAGGAAAGTTATAACCTCTTTTGTTCTGTCTATTTTACCACAAAAATCATTCCGGATCAATAAATTACAGCATTAATTATGTTAATTAACATTTCTTATTATGGTTTTTACAACGACACGGAAGGGCATAGCCGTCAACTTAACGGAGTTTTGTGGGCAAAAGTTTCCCCTCCTTTTTTTAAGGAGGGGTGGCCAGACTACAAGACCATCTAATAGGCAGAAATATAGATGTTCTGGCCGGGGTGGTTAATTTTAATTCTGAGAAAGAAGTCCACTTTTGGTAAGTCCACATTAACCACCCCGGCCGGGAAAAGGACAATTGTGAACATTTCAATAATAGTAATCCCGGCCACCCCTCCTTTAAAAGGAGGGGAAACTTATTTAGTTAAATACCTGATAATTACAACAATTTTTATGATTAGTATTTTCCTTAAGTTTACGGCTATGCCCTTAAGGGAGAAAGCTGAAAGACAGTCCTGTCGTTAAAATCTGTATAAAATTTTTCAGTAAACATTAAAATAAATTTGACTTCGGCATTTTTATGAAGTAAATTTATAAAGGAATTAATTTGCAATTTATTAAGTTTAGACCAGCCAGCCCACCCATTTCGATACGAATTCTAAATCAGGTTAGGAGTAGTTACATAGAGTTACAGGGCTGGCTCTCTTTTTTCACTCAATTTCAAATGCGATAACCTGGTTCTCATTCCTCCTTATACCATAAATTATCTTTTTATCCTTTTCGGAATGATCAAAAGCTATACCCTGTCCCGGAACCGGCGTTTCGATTGTTGTAATATGCTTCAGGGTAAAACCTGTACCGGGTATTTCCATAACATAAATTTCAGGTCTGTCGTGCCCTGTACAATATAATCTCCCGTCCCTTCCAAATGCAGCTCCCGAATTGCTTCTTGGGATGAACAATTTAATAATTTCCTCAGGAAATATCCACGATCCGACCCTCTGCCATTTTTTGTCGAATTTCACAACTGATGTCCAGCGCGTGTCTTTTCCTTCACTTGATCCGGCGCCTGTATAATGTGCAAAACCTGCAAACCAGTATCCTTCACGCCAGTCTATCCATGTAAGGGATCCGGTATAAATACCAAAACTATGATTTCCGATATGTTCAAGGGTGGATGTATCAAATATCTCCACAGATCCTGCCATGGGAGAATCAGGATAATTTGAAGAAGCACAATAAAGTCGCCCTTTAATAACAATGCCGCTGTTTAGATGAGATATACCTTCACCGGTACCATCCCACTTTACCAGAAGTTTTCCATCCTTCTTATCGTGCTTCGTTATTGTGCTGTTATTTATAGCGTAGAAATAATTCCTGTCAACTGCTATAGCCTGTTTCACTTCCGGGACATCATATATTTTAACTACAGCGGCTTTTTGACCCGATGACGAAGAAAATATAACAAGAACAGTAATTAAGGTAAAGAGCATTCTAATCATAGTGGATGGGATTTGAACAATTTGACAAAATACAAATATAGTTTTATTAATGGCTGATTAAATTTGACGATACCATCATTTTAATTGACAAAAATCTGATTAGTAATAAGTTGAAATTTACAGGAATGCCTATTTTTATAGTTTGCTTTTTAATAAAGGAGGTATTGACCATCCTTTCTGTGATAGCTTAAGCAGTAACTAATTGATCTTATAACAATTAGGTACAAATATCATCTGGTTTCTGCAAAATGACAACACTAAAAAATAATATACCAAAACAGAAACTCCTCCGGGGTCTGATTATATTATTTATTTTTATTTCCGGTACTCTTTTACACGCGCAAAGTCAGAGTTTTAATCTTACTGTTCAGAATATTATTCAGACCGGGGGCAGGACTCTCGAGTTTGATGTATTTCTTCAAAATACCGATCCTTCCCAGAGTTTCGAGTTAGCCAGCTGCCAGCTTGGATTCCTTATGAATTCACTTATTTACACCGGAGGAAACCTTTCAGCTAAAATTGATAATTCAGGATCCGGACTGAATGAAAACCAGCAGTTTACGGTGAAGCCTGTTGTTGAAAACAGCCTTTCAGGATATCCCGACCGTACACTTGTCAGGCTGGGTACAACTCCCAAGGTACCAAACCAGGGAACAATTATATCTTCGGTCGCACCGGGGACATTGCTGACCCGTTTTATTCTTACCAGCTCTGTTGATTTTAAAGTTAATTCCACACCGGATATTACCTTTACTTCGAGTACTGCTTCATCACCGCTCTCTCCGACCAAAGTGGAGGTATTTATAATTATCTGGGGTGGAAAATACAAAAAACAATTAACTGTAACTCCCGGGGTTAATGCCCTGGTAAATGAAAACCCGGTTCTTAATCCGATGAGTCTCCCTGAGGTATTTGAAGTTACCGGCACCGGCGCATATTGCAGCGGAACGGAAGGCCTTCCAGTCGGTTTGAACGGATCACAATCAGGTGTAAAATATACATTGTTTAAAAATAATGTCCCCCTGGAACCGTCGATTGAAGGTACGGGCAGGGAGATCACTTTCGGCAATCAGCTTAGTGGTACATATACTGTTACTGGTGCCAATGAAGCAGGACTGACTGAAATGAAAGGGAGCGCCGTCATAAGTGAAAATCCTTCACCATCAGCTCCTGTACCGGGTATTATAACCGATCCTCTATGTGATATGGCCACAGGCAGCGTGATCATCAATGGTTTACCTGAGGATGGGCCATGGACATTACTGCGTGATCCCGGAAATGTCAGTATTCCGGGAAATGGCAGCAGTACGATTGTATCTGAACTTTCTCCCGGAACATACACTTTTAAAGTCATTAATTCACTCGGATGCATTTCAGTCCGGTCGGTAGATGTTACAATAAAAGATCCTCCGCCATTACCCGCAATTCCCGAAGTTTCTGTCAACTGCTCGGCAGGATACGGGAAGGCTGTGGTGACTGTAAACTCTCCGGTTGGAGATGGTTTTGAGTACAGGCTTGATAACGGAGTTTTTCAGGCTACCCCGGTTTTTAACCTTGTTGCCAATGGAAACCATACAGTTACCGTCAGGAATTCTTTCGGATGTACTACGACAGGGCCATCATTTGAAATAGCATGCGGATGTGCAAATCCGCCGGTCATCATACCCGGAAGCCTCACGGGAATTACCTGCGGGACAGCAATGATAACTGTTACAAACAACAGGTTCGGGGGAAGTGCAACAAGTGTTACAATTACAGAAAATGGCGGCGGGACAGTTATTCCGGTTTCCACAAATACTACTCCTTTCGATTTCGTATATGTCCCGGTGGAATCAGATATCGGTAAAACGATACTTATTACAATAACAACAAATAATCCTGATGGCTTTCCCTGCGAGCCTGCAACAGATGTTTATACTTTAACAGTCAGTCCTGTTCCAACACCTCCTGTCCCCAGTACTATAACTCAGCCAACATGTGCAATTCCGACAGGAAGTGTAATTCTCTCGGGACTTCCTGCTTCCGGCACCTGGGAATTGACAAGGAACCCGGGTAATGTGATAATAACCGGTACGGGAACCAGTACAACAATAGCAGGACTCACTTCCGGAACTTACACATTTATAGTTAAGAATTCAACGGGATGCTCATCAGAGTCTTCATCTGATGTTATCATTCAGTCTCAGCCTCAGACTCCTGCTGCTCCTGTTGTGGCAACAATAACCCAGCCGACATGCACCGATCCTTCAGGAAGCGTTATGCTTAGCGGATTACCTCAGCCCGGTTCATGGACAGTTACTGTTTCCCCGGGAGGAATTACAAAAAGGGGAGAGGGGCCCACTACAACGATAACAGGCCTTACTGCAAATAGTTATACATTCATTGTAGCAAATGCCAACGGATGTGTTTCCCAGCCCTCAGCAAATGTCGTCATACAGGCACAACCGGAAACTCCAACCCCACCTGTCCCGGGAACAATGACTCCACCAACATGTTCGGTGGCAACAGGGAGTATTTTACTTACCGGATTACCTGCACAGGGCAGCTGGACTATCACACGTTATCCGGGTGCTGTAAAAATAAATGGTTCGGGAATAAGCCGGACTGTTTCAGGACTTCAGCCGGGGACGTATTATTTCACGGTAACATCAGCATCCGGCTGTACATCAGCCCAGTCTGGATATGTTATAATTCCCGTTCAGCCAATAACACCTCAGGCTCCTGTTATCGGACAGATAATTCAGCCCACGCATTCTGTTGCCACGGGAGGCGTAGTTCTTACAGGTCTGCCGGCATCATATGAATGGAAGCTTACAAGATACCCGGGGGGAATAATCACACCCGGCACCGGTACTTCGGTAACTGTAAGCGGTCTGCAACCGGGTACATATACTTTTACGGTTACAAGTCCGGAAAATTGTACTTCACCGCCATCAGCCGCCGTCGTAATAAATGAACAACCCGGACCAGTCAGTTTTGTGATCAATGACCCTCCGACAATATGTTCAACAATCACGGTCGATCTGACTAATCCGGCAATTACTGCCGGCTCGGATGAGAGACTAACATTTTCTTACTGGATCGACAAGGATGCCACAAAAGCTTTGCATAACCCTACAGAAGTATCCGAAGGCACATTCTATATTAAAGGAACCCTGACCATTGGTGATAATACCGATTATTTCGAAGTAAAACCTGTAAATGTGACCGCTGACCAGATGCCAGTTGCCGATGCGGGTCCTGACCAGGTCCTGATAAATACATTTGAAGCAACTATGGACGCACTGCAGCCGGAATATGGTACCGGGATATGGTCGGTACTATCCGGAAGCGGGAATTTTTCGGATAACAGCGATCCGAAAACCGGAGTGACAAATCTTATATACGGCAGGAATGATTTTCTGTGGACGGTTTCAAATGGTGTTTGTCCCAAAGCTACTGATGAACTAATAATTATCGTGGAAGACCTTCTGATACCATCCCTGATCACCCCTGATATGGACGGTAAGAATGATTATTTAGTATTACGGGGGCTCACATCTCTTGGCAAAACAGAGATTGTTATATTCGACAGGATGGGGGCGAAGGTTTATTGGAACAGTAACTATGATAATACCTGGAACGGTATTGATCATAAAGGCAATCCATTACCTGACGATACATATTTCTATGTTATCAGGACAGAGAGCGGTAAATCCATGAGCGGATTTATAGTGGTCAGAAGATAAAAAAACGTATTAAAAAACGTATTAAAAAACGTATTTTAATACGTTGAAGCGAGTTTAGTACCCGGAGCCGGTACATAACAGGTAAATCATAAGGAAACATTAAATCAGTAGCAACAAATATATCAGTATTATATGATGAAATAAAGATAAATAATTTTCTGATATATTGCTTATTGTTTATTAATATTTGTATCCTGTTTGTATCCCATTAATAAAATAATTGTACATTTGGAAAAGAAAAGATACAATTAACCGGATATGAGAAAAAAGAATAATCAAAAAACTAAGATCATTAACTATTCACCCGGGAGAGGGTTAAATGTAAGGTTAAGAGGTAAAAGGCTGGCCAATAATATCATTTCTTTATATCTCGATTATTACCAGGGATATATTAAAGACAATGACAAGATTAAAACAAAAAGAAAGGTTGAATATCTTAAGGTATATTTAACTGATAATCCCGGAACACCTGAGGAAAGACTAAAAAATGGTGAGGCCCTTAGATTAGCTCAAATGATAAGAAATAACCGGGAAAGTGATTTGCAGCACAATTCAGAGGGATTAATTGCACCATTCCGGAAAAAAACAAACTTCATTGACTATTGTGAAGCATATCAGAATAGCTATCAAAAGAAAGATATAAGAATGATTAAGGCAGCTATTTCTGAATTTAAATCTTTTACAAATCAGAATTATCTTACCCCTGCCTTAATTGATGAGGCAAAAGTAAAAGGATACAGGGACTATCTTATAAACAAATTTCATGGAGAAACACCAAATTCAGTTTTTGCCAGGTTTAAAAAAATTCTGAATGCAGCGACAGAAGAGGGACTATTTATTAAAAATCCAGCTCAAAAAATAACTTGCAAGATACCTGAGGGGATACCAAAAGAGATATTAACACCTGATGAAATAATAAAGCTATCAAAAACGGAATGTGGAAATACTCAAATTAAAAGAGCGTTCCTGTTAAGTCTTAATACCGGACTGAGGTTTGTAGATATTACTGATTTGAAATATAAGCATATTACAAACGGACTAATTAAGAAGCCTCAGCAAAAAACCGGGAGAGAGGTATCTATTGACCTCAACAATACAGCAATTAACTTAATAGGTAAAATGGGTCAGCCTGATGAGTTTATTTTTAATCTACCCTCATTTAACGGATGCATAAAGACATTAAGAAACTGGGCTAAAAAAGCCGGGATTAATAAAAAAATTACCTGGCATTCTGCCCGGCACAGTTTTGCAACAATTCTATTAATGAATAAAACAGACATTAAAACGGTCGGTAGCTTATTAGGACATTCAAAAATAGAGCATACTCAAAAATATACTCATATAGTAAATGAATTAAAAGCCCAGGCAGTTAAATCATTACCGGACATTACAATTTAACTGTATTTAGTAAATAAAATTGAAAAAGTTATAAATGAATAGAAAAGACTTTAAACATTGGCTTATTGGGTATCCTGATTATAAAGAGGTTGCTTGGGAATACAATACAGGCAGAAATTACCAGCATAAACAGGATTTAGCTGCAATATTTTGGAACGGGTATATTTATATTGAACAAAAATTTGAAAGTTATTATAAAGAGTTTTCATTAATTCCGTTTGATGTTTTTAATGACCTAATATTCAGATTTAGGCAGTCATTTCCAAAAACAGGCAGAATTGAGGGAATAAACTATTTTGATGATCTTATTGAGTTATTAATGCAAAGATATTCACCCCAAAAGGATGAGGCTGCAAAAGGCATTAAAACAGGTTTTCAGAGTAGTTTAACCGATGAACAGATACAAATCCTATTTGAAAAACTAAAGGGGAAATACATTGATAAAAATACTGATGAGAGCCATTTTAAAGCCATATTCAAACCGGATCCCCTGCCCTATGATTTTATACCGATTATAAAGACTAAACAATTTACAGATACTCTTTTAGCTTATTTCATTAGTGAATTATTCCAGAAAGAAAATCAATCTGATTATTGGTCTATTTCTTTAAATTGTTTTGATAAGGCAGAGAATTTGAAACAATCTTTATATAATGCCTTTACCTATAATCCTGAGGGAAAACCAA
>JAKQPD010000337.1 GCA_029564935.1 Bacteroidota bacterium | reverse complement strand
GATTCAAGACTTATCGATTCAAATCCTTCAGCAACCCTGTCAACATTGAATGAACCATAAGCCACATCGAAAACAAGCTTGTTTGAAAGAGTTCCTATGTTAATATCAGTGTAACCTGATTCGAGAACGAAATTATTTATTTTATCAATTCTGAGGTTATCGTATTTTGTTTCACCCACAACCGAGCTTACTGTTCCGAGCTGAACCTTTGAATATCTGCTATCCAGAAGTATAGCCTGGCTTTTATCAATTGTAAAGCTCCCGCAATATCTGAAAAGAGCATCCAGCCAGCCGGCTTCCTCAACAGATCCTTTACCATAGGCAAGGCTTATGGTATTCAGAGGTTTTTCATTTCCTCTCGATAATTTCGATGCAGTAAGATTTCCATACTTTATATCGAGGGAAACATGCCCTGACAGGTCGTCGAGCTCTGTATTGCCATACCTGTTTGTAAGAGCCAGGTTCATGTTTTCAGGCATTCTTACTGTATAGTCAATACTGAATCTTCTTGATTCCCCGCTCCATCCCGTAAAACTGAATCTGTCATCTATAACGGTTTTTGCAGATATTCGTTCAGGTTCTTCATTGAATTCGACGTCAATATAGCCAAGAAGTTTTTCAGCTCTCTCCCTGTTGGGATATTTCAATGTTACCTTAATATCTATCACAACCTGATCGGATCCGGATGTTTCGATATCAATATCACCATACCTGTTATTCAGATCAAGAGTCATTGAAGGAGAAACTTTATATTCCTTATGATACTCTTTTGTGAGTTCTTCCTGTCCGTAGGCTGTGAATGACAGTAATAATGCTGCAATCAGCAGCATCCCCGGTTTATAGGCTGACTTTTTCATTTCCGTTAATATTTTCTTGTTCATCCCTTATTGACTTGAGCTGATTTACAATATATGACATTACCTCAAGCTTTGTCTGGTAATGTTCGATCATTGCGCTGATGATCCTTTCATCATCCGGATTTGCTTTAAGTTCTTTCTGGAGCTGAACATATACAGAATCCATGCTTCTCATTTCTGATTTAAGCATATCCTTATGTTCAGGATCATCGATAATGGCTGTGGTGTTTATTTCATTTTCCAGAAGATTGACCTGGTGGATATAATAGTTTTCTACCTCTCTGTATTGAGGTGAGACATCTCCGAGGGTCATTCTTTTACCTTCACTGCTCAGGAAATTATCCCAGATCCAGAGTGATGAAAGGGTAACAAGAAGAGTAACCACAGCTGCTTTCAGCAGATATGGGACAATGCTTCTTTTAACACCCTGCACATGGAACCTTTCTTCCAGCTTAGTGCTAAACCGGTCGAAGTGACCCTTAGGGGGTTCTGTATCTTCGAAAAGATCCCGGTTATTTCTGATTATGTCTTCTATATTTTTCATTCCCTGTATTTTTCATTTTTCTTTAATTCCTGTACCAGCTTCTGTTTTGCCCGGGAAAGCTGAGAACGGGAAGTGCTGCTTGTAATATTAAGTATTTCAGCAATTTCATCATGATCATATCCTTCCAGCAGGTAAAGTGACAGGATGATCCTGTAACCATCCGGCAATTTTTCAATTGCCTCTTTTATTTCCTCGACTTTTACATCTACTTCTTCATTCCGGTCATGATCCTCCGGACTGTTGTCCATGATGCCAAAGTGTGATTCAATATCTTCAAAGACCGCTTTCTTTTTCCCCAGAGCATCCAGTGACCGGTTAATGACTATTCTTTTAAGCCATGCACCGAAACTCACTGTGCCGGAGTACGTGTCAATCTTTTCAAAGGCCGACAGGAACGATTCCTGCATAATATCTTCGGCTTCCATACTGTTGTTCACAATCCTCAGACTTGTGTTATACATTGCTTTATAGTATAACTTATATATCTGAAACTGCGCTTTCTGGTCACCTGTCTTACACCCGTCCAGAAGATCCTGGTGTAAATTCCTGAATGCCGCTTCTACATTTGACATCTTTATATAAAGACTTGTTCGTATTTGAGATGCTGCACCCACTCTTTTTCATTTTCTGATAAAAAGACGAGGGTATTATTTTAATGCTGCACTCAGTTTATGAATTTTTTGAATCTGAATGAAAAAAATGATAGTACCCTGAATTACCTGGTTTGAACTGTAATCCAGTTCGGATCCGAGAAGGCTGTGCGGTATTGAGTAAACAAGAAGTAAAATGAATGCCGCAAGAAGTGTGGCAAGTGGTTTATCCTTCTTAATGTTAATCACTACAGCCATGATCCAGAATACGAACGCAATAAGTGTTTTATTGTCAGTCAGATCCCATCCGAAAGGAATACCTGTCCAAAGTGCTCCGAAAGCATATTTCTGAACAACCGGGCCCAGTATCATACCTCCTGCTGTAAGGAGGATAAGGGTCCATATGCCATATTTCTTATAAACAGGTAGTCTGAAAGCAGCTGCCAGTCCTGCTGCAGTGGAAAACAGCATGGCAATGAACATGATAAGAATATGAGGAAGGAGAATTGCTGACGGTACTGCTCCCTTATATCTTACAACAACAGGTTGTTCCTTTAAGACTGACCTGGTACCCGCATTGTCGGTAATGTCGATATAATACTGCAGCTTTCCGGCTTCAGGCTGCTGCGGAATATCAGCAAACAATCCCTTTTCTTCAGTCATTTTGAATATCCTGTTCATTACAAAAGAATTAACAGGATATTCCCTGTAAACGAAGGGAACCTGACTGTATTCATCATCCGTCTTAAATCTTTTATAAAAGAGAGTTGCTTTTATGCTCGTATCTGCTATGCCAAGCTTTACCTCAGAACGCTCATCATGTCCGATACTGCGTACAAGTTTTATTTCTTTATTAATGCCGTTCAGGGTGATAGTCACTCTTTTCGGGTATGTAGGGCCCGTCTTTCGCTGATAATAGGCTGCAAAAACAGTAATTATAAATGCAAGTAACCAGATAAGAAATTTTTTCATCCTGAACTAAAATATCAAATTGTTAAAATTATAACTGGATCAGCAGGTTTATCTTTTTATTGTCGCGTAATACTTCAACGGTAATCTGCTGCCCGTATTTCACCTGTCCCATCCTGAACATATAGTCCTGGATATTATTTACTGTTTTACCGTTTATTGCTGTGATGATATCTCCTTTTTTCATACCTCCCAGCGCACCCGGACGACCCGGATATACTTCATCGGCTCTCATACCGTTCTTTACAAGTCCGGCAAAATCGGGCATGATACCAAGTGTAACACTTTTTTTCCTGGTGGTACGGACAGATTCGGGTCTGGGTCCGGATTCCCTGAACCGAAGCCTTTCCGGTCCGGCGGATAGTTCTTTTGCCACATTATAGATTAGAGATGATACAGTAATCATCCCATTATAATTAATAAGATCCCAAGTATCTTCCGGTTTATGATAATCGGTATGAGCGCCTGTGAAATAAAATAATACAGGTATGTTCTTACTGTAGAATGATGTATGATCTGACCGTCCGTAACCTTCTTCAGAAAATACAAGGCTCAGTAAACTGGTGTCGTTTGCGGCTGATATAAGTTCCTTTAATCCTTCAGCCGTACCAATACCGCTGATCTGAAGCACCTTCGATTCCGGCAGCCTGCCAACCATATCGAGATTGATCATTGCATTGACTTTTGAGAGGTCAATTGTGGGATTATCAGCAAAATACCTGGAACCGAGAAGGCCCTGTTCTTCGCCTGAAAAAGCTATGAAAATAATGCTCCTTTTATGGCTTCCTTTTGTTGACGCAAATTTTTCTGCAAGTTCCAGCATCATTCCAACCCCGGAAGCGTTATCATCAGCTCCGTGATGGACAGCCACTGTGTCGCCTGCCATGCTAGATGATCCTTTCCCTCCCATTCCAAGATGGTCGAAATGTGCTCCTATGATGATGAATTCATTTCTGAGTGTCTCATCTTCCCCCGGTAACAGCATTACAACATTCCTCGTTCCCGCCATCTCCCTTGTTATTTCAGAATGTGCATCAGCCTTTGGCCCGGTAGCGAAACTAAAAGGCTTCCCTGATCCGTTAAGTTTCTTTTCAAGATATTTGACTGATGTCTTTGCTCCTTTGAGAATAAAATCAGCCACTTCTCTTTTTATCCGGATAGCGGGAATCCCCACCGGAAAATCGTCAGGATTGAGAGACTCGAAAGTATCCAGCGGATCAAATGCTTCTCCGGAAACAAGCAGGACACCGCATGCTCCCATATCTTTAGCCAGAAGGGTCTTACCCCGGTCGCTGCTGTAGGGGATGAAGGGACTTACTGATTTGTCAGGTTCAGGATCAGCCCTGAGGATCATTACCCATTTCCCGTTGACATCAATGCCTTTATAATCATTCCATTTAAGACTGTCTTCATCTATCACAAATCCATACCCGGTAAAGATAATTTCTGCTTCATCGGCTGAACCTGAACTAAATGCAAATGGCATGAAATCTTTCTCCTGATCAAAGCTTTTTCCGGCTATGGTTAAGGAATTATTTTTTCCGGCAGACAGACTGCTGGTCACACTGAATCTCTGGAACCCGTCTCCCGAAAGAGGAATAAGACCATATGATTTTAATTCCTTCCTTATGTATTCTGCAGCAAGACTGTCTCCGGCTGTGCCGGTTCGCCTTCCTCTGAGAGTATCTGATGAAAGATATTTAATATGATCCTGCAGTTCCCCGGTTGTAATTTGGCGGGCCTGCCTGCATGAGAATGAGATCAGTGACAATGACAATATCACTGACAGAGAAATATATCTCCGGTAAATACAGTCTTTCATAGTATGAGCATATTATCAGAGAGGACTCTGAAAAAAGTTGGTTAACAATAAGGAAACAAAAAGCTATTCAAAAAGTTTAAAAGCTTCTTTGATGCAGGAAACCGCCTCTATAATCTGAGCTTCATTAATTACAAGGGGAGGGGCAAACCGGATTATATGTTCATGAGTAGGTTTTGCGATCAGACCCTTATCTCTCATTGCCAGGCAGACATCCCATGCTGTTTTTCCACCTTTTGGCCTGACAACAACGGCGTTGAGAAGCCCTTTACCGCGAACCAGCTCTATCATATCGGATTTGATACTGTTCATTTCGCTTCTGAATATTTTTCCGAGGCGGTCTGCATTTTCCGCAAGGTTTTCATTTTTCAGGACTTCAAGAGCTGCAATTGCAACTTTTGCTGCAAGAGCATTGCCGCCGAATGTTGATCCATGCTCTCCCGGCTTTATTGTAAGCATTATTTCATCGTCAGCCAGAACCGCGGATATCGGCATCACACCGCCCGAAAGGGCTTTCCCGAGAATCAGGATATCAGGTCTGACATTTTCATGATCACAAGCCAGGAGCTTACCGGTACGGCAAAGACCGGTCTGAACTTCATCGGCAATGAAAAGAACATTATGTTTCTTACAGAGATCATATGATTTCTTCAGGTAACCTTCATCAGGAACAAAAACACCTGCTTCACCCTGAATAGGTTCAACGAGGAATCCTGCAACATCAGGATCCTTAAGGGCATTCTCAAGAGCTTTTATATCATTGTAAGGAATTATAATAAATCCAGGAGTAAAAGGTCCGTAATCATTCTTTGCATCGGGATCTGTGGACATTGAAATTATCGTTATTGTACGGCCGTGGAAGTTCCCTTCACATGCTATTATCTTAGCTTTGTTCTGTTCAATGCCTTTCTTCTTATATGCCCATTTCCTGCAAAGCTTCAGAGCTGTTTCATCTGCTTCAGCACCCGAATTCATAGGAAGTACTTTGTCGTATCCAAAATATTTTGTTATATATTCTTCATATTCCCCCAGAACAGAATTATAGAATGCCCTGGATGTAAGAGTGAGCCTTGTTGCCTGATCTGTCAGCGCTTTAATAATTTTTGGATGGCAATGACCTTGATTTACTGCAGAATAGGCTGACAGGAAATCAAAATACCTTTTCCCTTCAACATCCCATACAAACGGACCCTCACCTCTTTCAAGGACCACGGGAAGGGGATGATAATTATGTGCTCCATATCTGTCTTCCCGGTTAATGTAATCCTGTGTCTTCATGTTGTTGATTATTAATTAATTACGAATTATATTGAAATAGGTTACAATTTTACGAAACGTTTTTGTTATTTCCAAACCGTCGTTAATTCCGTGATTCCGCAATTCCGTGATTCCGTGATTCCGTGATTCCGTCATTACGTGATTCCGTGATTCCGTGATTCCGTGATTCCGTGATTCCGTGATTCCGTGATTCCGTGGTTCCGTGATTCCGTGGTTCCGTGATTCCGTCATTACGTGATTCCGTGGTTCCGTGGTTCCGTGATTCCGTGGTTCCGTGATTCCGTGGTTCCGTAGAGACGCCCAATTTGGGCGTCTCTACATTCATTCAAATGTCCCCGGGCAATTCCATTTCCCCGGTACAATTCCCATTTCCCCGGTACAATTCCCATTTCCCCGGTACAATTCCCATTTTCCGGTACAATTCCCATTATCCCGGGATAATTCACGTGATCACCGGTTAATTTCAATCTGTACAGGGCCCAATAATCCTGATTCTGACAGAGGATCACCTGTTTTATAATACCTGTGTGTTGTGAACGTATACCTGCTTGTTGGCCTTTTTGTCCCATTCAAAAACCATTCGGGCCATTTGCCCTCTGTTACTCCGTCCCATGGTTCGGCTTCATCACCTATAAGCCTGTTTATCCATAAATTGGCAACCTCTATTTCAAGAACATTATTTCGGTTTTTTAACAGACCTGTGATATCAGCCTGCCATGGTGCGGTCCAGATCGTACCGGCATCCCGGCCATTAAGTGTGACCCTGGCGATATTCCTTACCTTTCCCAGATTGAGATATACTTTAGAATTTTTCAATGATACTCCGGATTCAGGCAGATCAAAGGTTTTTGAATAAATGGCTGTTCCTGAGTAAAATCTGATCCCGTCATCGGCATTCTGAGCCCAGTCATCCAGGTTTTCGAAACTTACCTTCCCGGGTCCCCCCATTACAGTATCGAAATCAACAATCCATTGCCAGTTCAGTGTCGTGAGAATATTCTTCTCTTTGCTTGTTCCGGTATTGCCGGATTTCATTTTATCCGGTCGCGGATTTTTATAGAAGACGATAAAGTAACTCTGGTATGAATCCAGCTCAATCCCTGCGTATGCAATTCCGGCATCATTAAAGAAAATATTAACTGGTCTGATTTCTCCGGTTACTGCATCCCATAATTCGGCATCAGGACTTCCGTCCCGGAAGTAACATGTGTCTTTTACAGGAGACCCAGTCCTGTTGGAAATGAAATACAACTCCCTGTCAGGAAGCGACCTGTGGGTATACCGTATGTTGCCGGATGCCTTGAAATCATGAATTATCCCCGAAGCTGACAGGATAGAATCAATTAGTGCAAAGTCGGGATAGAGTGCAAGTGAATCCGGATCATTTCTTATCCCCTTATGTTTGTTAACCAGCCTTTTTCCCCAGAATATTTTCCCTTTCCCGAAATTATGTCGTGATAATCCATCAGGAATCACATGCTTTCCCCATATTTCACCGGCTAATTCTGCGACCTGTCTGTCACAATCCGGAAAACCTGACAGAGAAGGAGATCTTTCCGGGGGATTCCCTGCGATCATTGCACCGGATTCAGCAAGTGATCTGATCTTTTTAAGAAGTTCGGGTGTCATTGTATTTATATCCGGTAAAACCATTATCCTGTATGAGCCACCACCGGGAAATGTTATCATACCGTCCCTGACTTCAGCATTATTTATAAGGAAATCCGGAGAGCATCCGTCAAATGAAAAGCCCTTCTTATCAGGCAGGAATTGTGTGCCATCCAGAGCGGAGGATGGTGGCCGGAATACATGAGGAGCTCCTTCTGCGGCAAGGTACAGAATATCTGATACCGCTTTTCCCTGGGACAACATATACTGGCAACGTGCGATATACCTGTGATATTCATCAGCCATTGGCCACCAGGTCTGACCCCTGTCCCAGTGAACCCCATAGGGCCCCATTGTCATTCCGGGCCTGTATTTTTCGTCATAAGGCTTATGAGCGAATGTATGATAAAAGAATCTGTTGATTCCCAGACAGAAAGCCCAGTCACCCTGGTTTTTCATACTTCCGGGATACTGTTTCCAGGCTTCATCATTTCCGGCAGTAAAAGCTTCGGCAGCCACGACAGGTGCTCCTGATATATGAGCGACAGAAGTACTCTCTATACAGCTGAATGCCGAGTTAAATCCGTAGCCTTCACTCCAGAATTCACACATCGGAACATCTGCAGTCAGACCAAGATCAAGGTCGGAAGCTGGATTCATATCATATGGTTCTACAGAGAGTCTGAATCCGCTTCTTCTTCCGAGTTTCTTAAAATGAAGTGCATGATTCTCAATTATTAATTCGGAAGATGTCTGACGAATATCCCAGAGAAATCTTTCAGAGATTTCTGTATTATCGACGACCAGTCCTGAATAAACCGGAAGAAAGGGTTTGGGGTCATAACCGCGCCGTTCTATAAATTCCTCCCTGAAGTGCGGGCTCCAGTTCTGAGCTCCCATTTCCCAGCTGTCGATGTGGATCATTGTCCAGCCTCCTCCAGATGAGGTTTTTACAGGTTGTGATTTCCTGATAAGCTTCCCTGCATAAGCTTCATAATGAGAGTTAAAAGCAGAAGTGTCAAACTTATCACATTCAAAACCCAGTCCGGGTAAAGGTGCAGGACGTGTAACCGCGCCATTATTCCTTGTACAGAATCTCATTATTGTCCAGTTTCCCGGAGGTACATCCCATTTAAGCCTGCCGCCGGCATCCATATATTCTGAAATATCAATTATTTTTTTCAGGTCAATAGCAGATCCGGTTATTCTACTCCGGGTATCTGAAGGAGAAATATATGGCAGCACCCCGGCCTGTGATGTATACGGAGCTCTGTAATAATTGGCTTTTTCATCGATCAGTTTTATTCTTTCAGGATTGCGGGGCGTCGGAAAAGCGAGTACGTAAATATCGTTGTACCATTCATCCCTCAACTT
>JAKQPD010000335.1 GCA_029564935.1 Bacteroidota bacterium | reverse complement strand
AGGATAGGATTACCCGGGTATTCGGCCAGACAGATTGCGGACTGGCTGTATAAGAAGGAAATTTCCTCTGTTGATGAGATGACAAACCTTTCAAAAAGGATGAGGGAGACTATCTCAAATGAATATGAGATCGGCCTTTCTGCCCCTGTCAGCGAAGCCGTAAGCAATGACGGTACAAAAAAATACCTCTTTCAGGTACTCAAAGATAAATACATTGAAGCCGCATACATTCCTGAATATGAACGGGCTACGTTATGTGTTTCGTCTCAGGCAGGTTGCAAAATGGGTTGTATTTTCTGTATGACAGGAAGACAGGGTTTTCAGGGAAACCTCTCTTCAAACGAAATACTTAACCAGTTCCGGAGTATTCCTGAATTCAGCAGACTGACAAATATTGTATATATGGGAATGGGCGAACCTCTTGATAATATTGAAGAAGTATTGAAAAGTCTGGAAATACTTACAAGTGAATGGGGATACGGATGGAGCCCGACGAGGATAACACTGAGCACAATAGGAATTAAGGACAAAATCAGGAAGTTTGTGGAAAAAAGCCGGTGTCACCTTGCAATAAGTCTGCATTCTCCGTTTGACAATGAGAGAGTTAAGCTAATGCCTATACAAAAGACCAACAGTATAAAAGATGTTATCGATATAATAAAGGAATATGATTTTTCAGGGCAGCGAAGAGTTTCTTTCGAGTATATCCTTTTCAAAGGACTGAACGATACTCCGGCACATGTAAAAGAGCTGGCACGATTGCTGGATGGCCTGAAATGCAGGATAAATATCATAAGGTTTCACAATATACCAGGATCAGAATTAACCAGCCCCGCCCGGGAGGAAACTGAAAGATTCAGGGATGAACTGAACAGGAAAGGAATAATTGCGACTGTCAGAGCATCACGCGGTGAAGACATAGGTGCTGCATGCGGATTACTCTCTACACTAAAACAAAACAAGCAGGAACAGTAGAACTGAATGAATACGAAAGTTGCCGTAAGAAAATGCGATACATACAATATTGGTGAGGTAACCGATCTGATCGCTGATATTTACAGGACCTGCGAGGGTCCGGATATTGGTAACAAAAAGGTATTGCTGAAACCCAACATACTCATTGATGCTGATCCGGCAAGATGTGTCTCGACACATCCTGTGGTTGTTGAAGCGATGATAAGATTTTTACAGGCCGGAGGAGCCGAGGTATTTGTCGGGGATTCTCCGTCGATCCACATCCGGGGCTTTAAAAGTGTCAGATCAGGTATTTATGAGGTTTGTGAGAAGACAGGCGCCACCTGGGTTGATTTCCTTGTAAATACGGCATATGCTCCTCTCGGATCAGGAAGGATCAGGATCGCATCAATAGTTAAGGATGTTGACCTTATAATTTCTCTTCCCAAGTTCAAGAATCATGAGCTTGTATTTTTTACGGGAGCTGTTAAAAACACTCTCGGCCTGGTTCCGGGTTTTGCGAAAGCAAAGCAGCATGCAATTTATCAGGACAGGGATAAATTCTCTGAGTTTCTTGTTGATCTCAATGAATCGGTATTGCCTCAGTTTTTTCTGATGGACGGTATCGTAGGTATGGAAGGACCCGGTCCCGGCCAGGGCAGCCCGGTAAAAATGGGTATCCTTATAGGATCTTCAAATCCTGTTGCTCTCGATGTCATTGCCACAACCCTGGCAGGCTATGATCCTCTGATCATCCCTACAAATTCAGCAGCCATCAGGAGAGGAAAATGGCTGAAAGATGTTAAAGAAATCATTTATGACGGCCCGGCAACAGAATCTCTTATCAAAAAAGATTTTATAAGGATATCGGAATCGGGACGGAAAAACACTATATACAGGTTCGTTTTTAACAGGTTAAAGAGAATAAGAAGGCTTCAGAGAAGGCCTGTTTTCATTCACAAAAACTGTATCGGGTGCAGGGAATGTATAAAAATATGCCCTCAGAATGCAATTGTAATGGACTGTAAAAAAGAGAATTGGGTAGTTCTCAAAGACAGCAAATGCATAAGGTGCTTCTGTTGCAGTGAGGTATGTCAGAGCAATGCTGTCGAGATACGGAGAAAAATCTTCGGAGTCTGAGGCGTTCAGTTGCCGTCAGGCATCTATTCTGGCATATTTGGCATGTGTCTCGATGAATTCCCTCCTCGGGGGAACCTCATCTCCCATCAGCATTGAGAAAATATGATCAGCCTCGGCAGCGCTTTCTATTGTGACCTGCCTCAAAGTCCTGGTTTCAGGATTCATTGTTGTGCTCCATAGTTGTTCAGCATTCATTTCACCAAGACCTTTGTATCGCTGGATCGATACTGAAGATTCTTTCCCCTGGCCCATTTCTTTAACAGCAGCATCAAGCTCCTCATCCGACCAGCAGTATTTCTCTGCTTTACCTTTCTTTACAAGATAAAGAGGGGGTGTTGCAATAAAGAGGTTACCGCCCCTGATCAGGTCCTGCATATACCTGAAGAAGAATGTCATAATGAGAGTGGTGATATGAGATCCGTCGACATCGGCATCAGTCATTATTATTATCTTATGATATCTTAATCCCGATGTATTCAGTGCTTTGCTGTCCTCATCAGTTCCGATATTGACGCCTAGTGCAGTAAATATGTTTTTTATTTCCTCGCTCTCATAAATCCTGTGTTGCATCGCTTTTTCCACATTCAGGATCTTACCTCTGAGGGGCAGGATAGCCTGGAATTTCCTGTCACGGCCCTGTTTTGCAGTACCTCCTGCCGAATCGCCCTCCACAAGGTATATCTCGCAATTTACAGGGTCCCTGTCAGCACAGTCTGCCAGCTTACCCGGTAATCCCGATCCCGAGAATTCATTTTTACGCTGTACCAGTTCGCGGGCCTTACGGGCTGCATGACGAGCTGTAGCAGCAAGAATGACCTTCTGGACAATAATTTTGGCATCCTTTGGATTCTCTTCGAGATAATTGGTTAGCATAGTACCTACGGCCTGGTCGACAGCTCCTGTTACTTCGGAGTTGCCGAGTTTGGTTTTTGTCTGTCCTTCAAACTGAGGTTCTGCAACCTTAACTGAAATAACGGCAGTAAGCCCTTCACGGAAATCATCTCCATTGATATCGAACTTCAGTTTTGCAGCTGCACCGGAATCCTCGGCGTATTTTTTAAGTGTTCTTGTCAGACCCCGGCGGAAACCGGCAAGATGGGTGCCTCCTTCAATTGTATTTATATTATTCACATATGAATGGACATTCTCAGAAAAAGAGCTGTTGTACTGAAGAGCGATTTCCACAGGAAATTCAGCCTTATCGAAGTTTATATGTATCGGCCTGTCGATTATCCTTTCCCTGTTGGCATCGAGATATTCTACAAATTCCAGAAGACCCTTCTCTGAAAGGAATTCACTATATAGCGGTTTACCTCCGTTACCATTTTCAACAAGCTCCCTCATATCCTTGAGGGTAAGAAGAATCCCTTTATTCAGGAAAGCCAGTTCGCGTAAACGTGCAGCCAGGATTTCAAAATTAAAATCGAGAGTCTGGAAAATAGTCCCGTCGGGCTTGAATGTAATTATTGTCCCTGATTTATCACTTTCCCCTATTTCTGTTACCCCGGTAACGGGTTTTCCTTTTTCATAAACCTGTCTGAATATCTTACCTTCCCTGCATACGGTTGCAGTCAGCACAGAAGACAGCGCATTAACACATGACACCCCCACCCCGTGGAGACCTCCGGATACCTTATAGGAGCCCTTATCGAACTTTCCTCCCGCATGAAGTACAGTCATTACAACTTCAAGGGCTGATTTCTGTTCCTTCTCCATTATGCCGGTCGGAATACCCCTGCCGTCATCAGCTACGGCCACCGAACCATCTTCATGGATCGTAACATCTATACGGCTGCAGAATCCGGCCAGCGCTTCATCGATTGAATTATCAACAACCTCATAAACAAGATGGTGAAGACCTTTTACACCGATATCACCAATATACATCGCAGGTCTTCTCCTGACCGCTTCAAGACCCTCCAGCACCTGGATACTATCGGCAGAGTATTCTGAATTATCCTGCAATTTGTTCTTTTCGTCACTCATTTTATTTCTTTTTAAATTACCTGATCAGTTCCTTCAAAATCAAACCCTATGGATTTCCTGAAAGAGACAAACTGTTTTCTCTCTGGCCTGACCAACTTCGAAATTTTCGGGAGAATTAACCGGAACATTTTTTTATGATCAACAGCACGCAGACAAACCCTCTCTTCAACAGTGATAAATAACTGATCTCATGTCCTTTAATTATCAATGCAAATATACTTATAAATTACGGATTTTAACAGAAAAAATGCTACTATTTATACACAATTCCGGATAGAAATTAACATCCTGATATCAACAAAAGAATCTACCGGAATGGCTGACCGGATTACAAGCTGTATGTCAGACCAAGCATGCACATAAACCTCTGTGTGGGATAAAACGCCCAGTCATAATTCCTGTTGACAGCAATATTATTTACCTTAAGCCAGAATGAAAGGATTTTTGTATAACGGTATTCTGCGCTGAGATTCGCGTTTACATGCACAGGAGATTTAAATACATATGAAGTGGATGGAAGATAAAGGTCACTTTTTGTCGAAATAAACCTTCTTTTCCCAAGGGCTGTAAGTTCAATCCCCGCAATAATCTTATTTCTCAGGTTATATTTAATACCAAACTGAGCATCCCATGGCTGTTTACTCCATGGATATTCATTACTGCCCAGATTATAATTGAAGTAATTTGCCTTACCATTGTAGAAGATCTTATCACCTATCAACCCGTTAATTTCTCCATGCAGATTGAATAGCTGGGCATCATCGGTGATCGGGAAAAAATGGTTACCGACCTGATCATCGAACAAAGGATCGCTAAACACCAGGTTTGAATAAAAGAGCATATCGGTTATCATCGAATAGGATGCAGACAGGATATAGTTACCTCCTAAACCTGTATTGCCTTTCAAACCGCCAGACAGGATAAGTGAATGGCTTGTATTTGGAAGGGTATAGAGAGATCCGTCACGGAGAAGAAACGGATTTTCGATTATGACCTTATCCGGAGTATTCTTCTCAAGTTTCCCGTTCAGTCCTGCAAAGAAGGTTATATAAGTGGGAACTATATTGAAAGAAAACCTTGCGTCGGGATAAAAATGGAATTTAACGGTTGATGATGTGTCTTTGTCAAGCACGAGTTGAATTCCTACCCTGAAATTCCACTGTGTTGTACTTTTTGTTATAAACGGGCTGAAAGCCACAACATATTTCATTCTTTCGGTAATTTCCTTTGATGGCCGGTAGAAATCCATTTCGAGACCTGATCCAATATAAAAATCCCTGCACATTTTAGCCATTGATCCTGCGAGCCCGAAATTATTCTGTGAAAGACTCCTGCTGTTGAAGAACCTGCTGTAATCAATGTCAAAATCATATGATAAGTCTGTAGAATCAAGATTTACTGATGTGAATGAAAGTGCACCGCCGATATTGTTGTATCCTATCCTTATATCTTTCTTTTCAGGATCATAATCAACAATGCTTGTATCATATCCGTAAGCATATCTTGTCCTGCCTTCATAATTTATTGATCCTTCGAGGTAGTTACCTGAGAAGAATTTTTTCCCGAACAGGGAAACATCATTATCCATGTATCCTGCAAAAACACGTTCATCGTTCTGAAGCTTTACTTTACCGTTAGTTGAGAAATGTTTTGCATACAATCCGTAAGCGCCCTTTTTCGACCGTTCATTCGTGACGCTCACCTCAGCCAGCGGAGAAAGGTAATTGCCCAGTCCGAGGTTTACATAGCTCTTATAAAGCTTCTCCAGAGGATCCGGCTCCATTGTGGCTGCCTTTATAGGACTGACTGTATATTCCGGGCTGAAAGGATTGGTTGTTACTGAATAGGTAAATACCGGCTTTACAACACCGGTATCTGTGATCGCAGGGAGAATGCTTTTCTTTTTGAAATCAGAAAGTGAGGGTATGTAAGGATTATATAATGTCACTTCCCTTTTCAGTTCCTGATCCTGAGCTAAAGCAGGTGAGGCGAACATCAGGATTAGCGATATGTTTATGAGGATTTTATTCATTGCACTACCAATTATACTAGTATTACTTTTATTGATTATCCTGGTTCAGTACGGCAAGCTTTGTTCTTACTTCATCCAGAATGCCATCGTCTTTTACTGTGTAATATTCCCTGAGGCTTTCAAGTGTAACTCTTGCCTGTAGTGTATCACCTTTCTTTACCGAAATATCTGACAGTAAAAGGAATACCTTAGCCATCCAGTATTGATGGGGCGATTTCAGATCGATGAATTCCTGTATTGTTTTCTCAGCTTCATCAGCCTTATCGCTCTTATACAATATCTCTGCGACCCTGTACTTCGATTCTGCACCTTCAGAACTGACAACTTCCGAAGCAATTCTCCGGAAATCTCTGAGAGCTTCATCAAAATAATTCAGGCTGTAATTTGCTTTTGCCTTCATGAAAACAGCTTCCCTTAGCAGTTCCTCAGGGATATTGGCGGTATTGTTGATCTTATCAACGGCCGAAATGGTCTTCCTTGCATCACCAAGCTGATAGGCAGACCTGAGTTGACCTTTCAGAGAAACAATTTTATTCTCAGGACTTGCTGCCATCGGTTCAAGCTTCTCATAATACCCGAGAGAAGCTTCGAAATCTTCCATTTCATAGGAAAGATATGCAGCTGAAACAAGAGACTGTTCAGTAAACTGGTTATTCGGGGCTCCGGCTACCGCATCATAAAGCTTTAATGCATCTTCATTCTTACCTTCCGATCTGAGGCATTCAGCCAGATAAAATCTCGCATTCTGGATAAAACTTCCGGTGGGAAATTCCCTCAGATAGCTTTCAAGCACACCTGCTGCTCTCTGACAATTGCCTGACATATAAAGATTCTCACCTGAAGCATATAACATTGAATCTTTTTCAGCCATATTAATATCTCCATATCCCTGGATTGTCCTGGAATACGCAAAATAAGATTCAACATCATTCAGTTCAACATAGGCATTTTTAAGACCGGTCATCGCATTCCTGGCTTCAGGCGTGGCCCGGTAATTTTCAATCACCTTTTTATATTGAGCTATTGCTTTTTCGTTCTGTCCGGTATTGTAATAAAGAAGTCCAAGCTGTACAATTGCCCTGGGAACAAACGGGGAAGACTGATAGGAATTGATTATAGTATTAAAATCGGCTTCTGCTTTTGGATATTCCTCAAGAACAAGATATGCCCGTCCGCGTTCGAAAATCGCATTCGGCACAAAAGAAGAAGAGGGAAGTTTCTGTGTGAGTGAAGTAAGTACTTCCGCTTTCGCTCTTTCATTGTTCATCAGACCAAGGGAAAAAGCCTTCTGGTACATTGCATAATCGGCATCCGTTTTTCCGTAATTAATAACCTTATCATAATATGATATGGCCATAGGATAATTGGTTGTGATGTAATAACAGTCACCTGTCCTGTTCCGGGCATCGGCAAGAATATCGGGTTTTGTCTTTGGAGGATCAGATTCAAATGCTTTAAGATGTGTAATGGCGTTCTGGTAATCCCGAAGATTGAAATATGTATAGCCCAGGTTATATCTCAGCATCGAATTCTCCTCGAGTGTCATTGATCCGGGAATTCCCATAAATATTATATAATCAGCTCTTGCCTCTTCATACTGCCCAAGACGGTAATGTGCCTCGCCTCTCCAGTAGATTGCCCTGGCCCTCAGTTCTTTGTTATGCTTTTCATACTGAAGTGATTTCCCGAACATATCTATTGATTCTTCAAGCTCCATATTCCTGAATAACTCAAGTCCCCTGAAGAATGCCGCCCTCTGATAAGCTTCCCCAAGCTTGCTGTCCTTATTTGTTATCTTGTCGAGGGAAACAAGGGCTGCCTTGTAGTTTTTATCCTGGAGATATGCAAGTACAAGATAATTATATGCTTCTTCAATCCTTTCAGAACCCGGGAAAAGGTCTACATACCGCTGGAAAGAGGATATTGCTTCCCCGAAAGGCGAATATGAAGTTTCATAGGTGATCTTTGCATAATTAAAAAGCGCATCTTCCTGGATTTTTTTATCAAAATCAAGCTTTGATGCCTCAGCAAATCCGAACTGTGCTCTTTTCTTATTGTTCTGATGAAGATAACAATCCCCCAGAACATACCACACATTCTGGCTTAGAATATCTGACTTTGCACCTATTTCAAGTAATAACTTTATTGCTTTATCATAATCACCTGCCTTGTAATAACAGTACCCAAGCTGATACTTATCTTCCCTTCCGCTTAATTTTGTCCCGGCAGCATATTTTTCAAGATATGGCAAAGCCTCAGCATAATTTCCCTTATTGAAATAAGCATCACCTATAAAACGGTATAATTCTACAGCCCTCTCCTTTCCGGCCTTATCAACAAGTTCCGGAGCAATCTGAAGTATCTGATCGTAGTCCTTTTTCATATAGAGTATCTGAACCATATAAAAAGGCACAATCCCGCCAAAGGTTTCGTCATTCTTCAGACGGTTGAAACCCTCCATGGCTGTTTCATACATCTGCTGTTCATATGCTATCTGGCTGTAATAATAAATTGCCGGAATTGTATATTCGGTATCAATATCCTTGATCTCGGAAAACATTAGCAATGCTCTCTGCTTGTCGCCCCGGTTGTAATGAGAATAACCCAGCCGGAAGAAGTATTCGGGCAATTGTTCCGGTAACAACTCCTGCCGGTTCACATCCTCAAAATATGTTATGGCTTTTCTGTAATTTTTATTCTGATAAAAATAATCGCCAAGCGCCAGATACCCTTCATTTATCCTCGGGCTTTCAGGGTGCATCCTTATAAAAGTGACCATCCGGTATTCAGCGTCCGGATTGAACAGGTTAATAGCTGACATCGCCCTGTAGTACCTTGCATCAGCTATTGCGAGAAGATCAGTATTATCAGAATCACTGAGATAAGAATCAAACATCCTTATGGCTGCAGGATATTTCTCCTTGTTGTAAAATTCAATACCCTTCCTGAGATCGGACGTATATTCCACGCCCGAAAAAGCCACCTGTGATCCTGCTTTAAATGATGTCAGAATAAAAAAAACCGGGATTATAAGAAATGTGGTTTTGTTCATAATTTATTTTTTTCTGTCACAAATATGTAACCTGAGCCACAATCAAGCGCGAGATTGATTAGTAAATGCTTAATTATAAGCCATATATCGTAAAACTACCATATTTTTCAATCAGTTGCAAAATTATAATTATTAAACGCCTGTCATCAGCCTTTATTATTGATTTTATCAACATTCAATTTTAATTAATGTTTGTTTCATTATTTTGCAGGGAATATCAGAATTATGATTCCGCTTGACATAATAATAGAACTGAAGGAATGCCGGATATGGCAGCAGGATAATCCGGTATTGTCAGATGTAAATCTCACTGTTGCAAAGGGTGAGTTCATGTATCTTGTAGGAAAGGTGGGAAGCGGAAAAACCAGTCTTATTAAAACTATAAATGCACAGTTGCCCCTGAGGGAAGGGACCGGTATTGTAGCCGGATATGATCTTGTTAAGATTAAGCACAGGGATATACCCTTTCTCCGGCGTAAGCTTGGAATTGTATTTCAGGATTTCCAGTTACTTACCGACCGGTCTGTATCGGATAATCTTGAATTTGTCCTGAAAGCTACAGGATGGAAGAATAGAAATGACATTTCGGCCCGTATCGGAGAAGTACTTGAAAAAGCAGGTTTGGGTCATAAAGGGTATAAGATGCCTCATCAGCTTTCGGGAGGAGAACAGCAACGTGTTGTTATCGGAAGGGCTCTCCTGAACGATCCTGATATTATACTGGCCGACGAACCCACCGGGAACCTTGACCCGGAAACCTCTGAAGGCATTATAACTTTGCTTCGTGAAATAAGCAGGAACGGAAGGGCAGTCATTATCGCCACCCATAATTATACTATTCTTAAGAAATTCCCGGCACGGACCGTCAGATGTCAGGACGGAAAGCTGTTCGAAGTAAAAACCGACGAGGAGATTGAACTCGAAAAACTTTAAGTTCAGCGTTCAGCGTTTAGGATTGAGGGTGTTTGAACCCGGAACTCTGAACTCTTAACCCTGAACCCTGAACTATTTGAACCATCTTACAGGCCATGGCAGCATATTCCTGTAATTCCTGTAAAAAGGTACATTTTTGCTCCCGAAAGACTCCATAAATGCAGCAATTGAAGGTATTGAAGAACCTGCAAAATCCAGGACAGTTCTGGTTCCGGCAGATTCCCTGATCAGTTCATTGACCATATAATAACCCAGCCTTTTCTGCCGGCTCTCTTCGGTATTAACAACGAACAACATTGTTTTTCTACCTTTTATTTCTACAAGGAATAAACCGTAAAGGATCTTTCTTTTTGATGCAGGCACAGCAAGTATCCGTCCTTTTTTATTCCTTATGCAGAAATCCATTAAGGCATTCAGACGCTGATAATCCCGTTCTTTTATTCCCCTGATCTTCCCCCCTGCATTCTTTCTGAACAATTCAATTAAGACTTCCGGCTTTACATCTTCTGTAATTTCAATTTTCTTTTTACTGGCTTTTTCAATATTCCTTTTGCAGTGCCTTGAAAAGTTCTCCCGGATCTTTTCATATGATGTAGTAAGATCAAGCTCATAATTAGCCTTCAGCGTCACTCTGAATTTATCATTATCAATCCTCTGGGCAGTACAGAGATCGATCAGCCAGTAGAAATCCGGCAGGTATCCGATAAACTCATTAATAGCCTTCCGGGCTGATTTGTCAGGCGAATATGCACCCAGTTGCTGAAGAAAGATCGGTGTTGCAACATATTTTATACCGAATTTCTTAAACCCGGGTACAGGAAATACAGAATCATAATCACTGTCTATCAATGCCTCCCATCCCGGAGACATTATATCCAGGTACCAGGAAAAGCCATACGGCTTACCGCCGGGAGAATCTTTAATACAGTTATCCCATTGTTCCCTGTCAATTTCATGATGTTTGAGATATACGATCATGGTTTCTGGATTAATAACATCTTTTCAAAAAGCTTTCTCCAGCCATCCCGTTCTTTATTTCCTGTAAGGGATGTATTATGCCACAGGCTGACAAACAATCCGCCAACTTTACGCGTTTCAGAAATTATACTGAAAACGACCTTCCCTGCCTCTTCCGGATCCAATTTCATGTACTGATAAAGAGTTGCGTCCATTACCTGAAGGGGGATTATCCTGAGGCCGGTCTGCCTCTCTTCTGGCAAATTGTAAAACATGAATGGTCTGGCTGTTCCCGCCCTGAATCCCGGTTCATCAGCATACCCCATTGAATAATCTTCAACAATACCTGCTTTCTCAAGCATATTATAAGATGAGGGGATTTTCAGTCTCAGGAAATGAAACCTGCTGATAGTAATTTCCTTTTCCAGAATTATACCCAGTCTGTTTTTTTCTTCATTAAAAACGGAATAATCATCTGTTGCAAAGTACGAAGGATGGATTCCCGCACTATATTTACTGCTTATCTCTTTTAACAGTCTACTGTAATCTTTATTTCTCCATGAAGGATTCTTGTCATATTTTGTAATTCTTCCTGCAGGAGCAAAAAAGCGAACCTCCGTACCGGTATTTTCGATACAGCTGATCAGATAACCGAAAACATCGTACGGATCCTTTTCTCGTCCTGAGAGTACCCTGAATCTCTCGACGGCAATCCGGGGCCTGATAACAATATCACGGAACATTAGTCCTGTGATCCGGGAAAAATTCCTTCCCAGATATGCAAAAGGCTGGTCTAAATCTATTGTTAAAAGAGCTTTATATCCATCTTTCCTGAAAACAAGATCCGGGAAATGTCGTTCAAGAATATCAGCAAGTACCTTAGCCCAGAGATCAACGACAGGAATCCTGAGAAAATTATTCCTGGATGCAAGTGAGGCTTGTGCCGGAAATCGTCCGTGCATATCGGGCTTATATGTCAGATATTCCTCATATCTCGTTGTAAGAAAGAATGAAGCGGCGAATATATCGAAAGGAATATCCGAATTCTCGTCCGTCAGGAAAAATGCCGGTATTCCCTTCCATTCACCAACAGAAGGCAAGATAATCTTTATCCCGTTTTCAAAAAGAAGCTGATGTGGTTTAATACTGACAGATCCGGGAATTTCTTCAGAGGAATAATTAATTACAGGATCATCGCCGATCTGATTCTTATAAGTGATTATTTTCCAGTCAGATCCCAGTATATTTCCGAATATCAACCCGGCAATATACTTTAACCTTGGAGAGGCAGTCCGGGCAAATATTTTAATCTCACCATGATACATAGTCAGTACTTAAAGTGCCTAAAGTGCCTAAAGTGCCTAAAGTGCCTAAAGTGCCTAGAGTGCCTAAAGTTAGTATTTAATTTTACCTTTTCAGGAAATCATCATAAAGAACCTGCAGAAATGCTTTTCCGTTTCGTCCGGCAGTGTCAGGGTCTTTCCCCTCCCTTATCACGGAATCGCCCAGCTTGTGTTCATAAATATATTTTGAGGAGTCGGTTATGAAACCAAATCCTTCATTAAAGGTATAGAAGGCAAAGGATCCGCTGCCGGCAGACAACAGGTCCTTCGAGAAAGGATAATCGCCATCAAGTCCGAGCTGGCGGAGTATGGTAAGGGGAATATCAACCTGACTGCCGGTTTTTTCAATTGTGATACCGGTTTGTGCCAGGGCACCTCCCAGCCATAGCATAGGGATTTTATATATCTCTTCAGAATATTCCTGAATATCGGTCGAATTTCTCCTGCAGTGATCTGCCACAAGAACGACAAGGGTGTTTTTCCACCATCCGGTAGTTCTGGCCCAATCAAGGAATTCACCAAGTGACCTGTCGGTATAATGTATTGAATTCCTGAATTTTGTGAAATCATCGCTTCCCTTGAATACGGGGTCCATCGGGACCTCAAAGGGCTCATGGCTTGATAATGTCAGTACGACTTTAATAAAGGGCTCCTCAATATTCTTCATGGAATCTCTTAATGCAGCTAATAACACATGATCATGGACACCCCATTTTGAATTATAAAATTCGGGGCTGAAGTTATCCATAGTTATTACCTGATCAAATCCTGCGTTTTTAACAAAGGAATTGAAGTTGGCAAAATTTATCTCTCCGCCATACCAGAAAGAAGAATTATAGCCCTGTTTTTCCATATCCTTAACTATCCCGGGCAACGACTGGGTTTTCTGAGGCTCCTTCATAACCGATACAGCCGGTTGAGCCGGATAACCGCACAAAATAGCAGGTATGGCTTTATCAGTACGGTTTCCGGAAGCATAGAAATGTGAAAAAAGTATTCCTTCCTTAATATACCTGTTAAAAAAGGGTGTTGTAAGTGAATCCCCGCTCAATGGCTCTATAAAAGCACTTCCGAAACTTTCGATGACTATCATCAGAATATTTGGCCGGGAGTTATTAAGTAATTTCACAGGCTCCCCGGTGCTTTTAATCAATGAATCTGTAATCGCTTTCGCCTCAGCAGTATCCACGAACTGGTAAGGATTTCTGACAGGTTTCTGATTAAATACTGAACTTCCCACATTCCAGACTACATTAATCGCAGCATGGTTCAGGAACATTTCGTCGCTGAAGTAAACAGTTCCGGCATTTATCGGAGCAATTCCGATGCCTCCCCTTATCGGGATAAGAAGAGATCCCCACAGAACAAGGAAGAACAGCATTGCTGCGAACCATAATCGTACCCGTTCAAAACCTTCAAACAACCCGTTTATTAATTTCCTGTACAGATATATGAATAATGCTGAAAGTAAAATAATAGTTGTCAAAACTGCAAAAAACTGAAAAGTAGTTACCGAAGCCATAGCAGCTTTAGGTGTTTTAAGGTAGATAAGGGGAGTATAATCCATCCTGAATCCCCAGTATTTATACAACAATGTGTCTGAAATTACAATTGCAGAAGAGATTGCCAGTATTATGTATGTGTACCATTTCACGAATTTGCTGTACCAGTCCCAGTTGAAATAAATTTCCGGGATCAGCAGCAGCAGAGGGATGATCATTACATATCCAACGGCAGAAAAATCGAGGAGCATGCCGTGCCTGAATGTCAGAAGAAGTGATGCTGTACTGAATTCAAAAGCTTCCCGGTATTGAGTCAGAATGAAAATCAGCCTTGCAAGGACAAAGAAGGACAGCCAGAATAATCCATAGAAGAAAATAGCCGTAATTCTCTTTTTCATTTCAGCCGTATTAGAAATTTATCTCCGTTCTTTGAAAAAAGAAGGAGTGAAACTGTTATTATAAACATTCCTGCGATGGTAAGCAGTTCAGGTTTTTCACCGGGAGCCAGCAACCAGCTGAGAATTGCACCCGCCACCGGGATAATGAATTTGAACATATTCAGTTCGGAAACCCTGACGTGCGGCCTCTGAAGAAGCTTGTACCATAATGAAAATGCAAAGGATGAAACAAAGCTCAGCCATACGAGAGCAATCCAGTATTCGCGAGGCAGTGGACCTTTTGGTAATCCCTCCAACGGGATGGAAAGCAGGTAAATAATTATCCCTCCGGTAAAAAGAGAGGTTGAACTAAGAACAAGCGGATTTATTCCACGGCTTTTCAGGGATACCAGAACGTTGCTTGTAGCCGTTGCGATATTAGCGCCAAGGATCATCACAACGCCAAGCATTTCGATTGCGCCACCAAGTTTTAAAGCTTGTCTTCCCGCACTTATGAGAATTACTCCCGAAATTCCCGCTATGATTGTTATAATTTTCCTTCTGGTCAGCTTTTCTCCATTACTCATGATGGCTGCAACAACTGCTGTCACCAAAGGTTGCGAACCAACTATTACTGCCCCGAGGGCGCCCGGAACAAGGTTCAGTCCCTGATAAAATAGTATATAATTAACGAGCGTTTGCAGTAAGGTAACCCAGATAACTATTTTCCAGTTTTCCCTCACCATTGATATAAATCTGGCAGGTTTAACCGTGAATGGCAGGATCATCAATCCTGAGATAATGAACCTTATCCCGGCAAAGTGAAGTGGAGAATCATACTGAAGACCAATCTTAATGACCGCATATACCGTTGACCATAACAGACATGCAAGTATTGCCAGTATGATTGTATTGTCTTTGTTATCCATAGAAATAATTTGGCGGCAAATATCTGAAAAAAATCACATATTATTGATAGATTTGTCTAAAGTTCAGCCAACCTGCCATGACCATTGCTGATTACCTGGCAAAAAAATTATATAATTCGGGTGTACGTCATGTTTTTGGAGTCCCGGGAGGTGCATCGATACCGTGGATTGAAGCATTCAGAAATGCCGGGATTGAGTTTGTCCTGACAACGGGCGAAGCTGCTGCAGGAATAATGGCTGATGTGACATACAGACTCACAGGCATCCCAGGAGTATGTCATGCCACATTCGGACCCGGTGCGACAAATATAGCGACCGGAACCGGCTGCGCCTTCCTCGACAGATCTTCAGTAATAGTCCTGACAAGTGAAATGGACAATACTATGATCAAAAGGACAACCCAGATGAATATTGATCATCAGGCACTTTTCAGACCGCTTACAAAAGCTACATTCCGGCTGAGACCTGATAATACTCCTGAAATACTTTCAGAAGCACTGAAGATTTGCCGTGAAGAGTATCCCGGACCGGTTCACATAGGCCTTCCTGCAGATATTGCAGGAGCCGTGACTGACAGTATTCCGGAAGACGAAACAGATACAAAAGAATACCGGAATTCAGGAAATCCAGAAAATATACGTTCCCTGCTCGAAAAATCCCGAAGGCCACTGATCGCTGCAGGGCTTACTGCCCGGCGGCTGGGGATACAACCACTTCTTCTCCGCTTCCTTGAAAAATATAATATTCCTGTCGTACTGACTCCCATGGCTAAAGGGATTATAAACGAAAATCATCCTTCATATGCAGGAGTGTTATTTCATAGCCTGAGTGACTATCTTGAAGAGTTGTATCATAAAACCGATCTTATAATCGGGATCGGATATGACCCCGTCGAATACAATTATGAATCCTGGATTCCCGAAGTACCTCTCATTCATTTTGATACCAGAGTAACCGATATGCCGGCGACTATCGATGCTTTGCAGTTTGCAGGATCACCGGCTGACTGGTTCAGTATTCTGGGAAATCTGAATCCCGGGTATATAATCCGGGAACATTCAGTTATTAAAGGGATACGTGATGAGATGCTTTCGGTTTTTGAAGGATTTACAGGACATTTCGGTCCTGTGTCGGCATTAAAAATCCTGAAAGAAGAATTACCGGCAGATGCTATTATTTCAGTGGATGTAGGATCTCACCTTCATCTTGCAGGCCAGTACTGGGAAACACGTGGAAAAGGAAATCTGATTATATCGAACGGCTGGTCAGGTATGGGATTTGGCATTCCTTCCACAATCGCAGCAGCGATTTCAAAACCATTTGTCAGGAGCGTATGCATAACCGGCGACGGAGGATTTCTTATGTGTGCCGGAGAGATGATGACCGTCAGACGCAATAACCTTCCGGTTATAATTGTTGTTCTTTCAGATGGCGAGCTTAACCTTATCAAACTCAAACAGACATGGAAGGATATCAAACCATATGGCACAAACCTTTACCACGGGGACTTATTCGGATCCGATATGTTCTTTGGTGTAAAAATACTTCGGGCTGATTCCGGTGAGGCTATGGAGAAAGCCATCAGTACTGCCCTGCTCCTGAACGAGCCTGTAATAATTAATGCCATTATAGATCCTGATGATTATAATTGGCTGGTTGTTAGAAAATAGGCGAAAGCTGATAATCAATCCGGTGATACCGGACATTTAGCTGAGCCCTATTTTTTCCGTTTGGTTGCTTTGGTCTCCTTTACCTCTTTCTTTTCCTTTGCGGGTTTAGATTCCTTCTTTTCTTTTTCACCCTTTTCTTCTCCTGTTTTCTTCTCTGAAACTGCCTTCTTTGCTTCTTTTACTTCTTTTGCAGGTTTTTCAGCCCTGGCTGCCTTTTCTGTCGCTGCCTCACCCTCTTCCTTAACCTTCTTTGCAGGCTTTGCTTCCCGGGCTTCCTTCACCTGCTTAGATGCTTTCGTTTCTTTAGGCTTTTTTACCTCAGCAGTCTCAGCAACATCCTTGTTTTCACTAACCTCTACCGGTTCCTTTACCTCTCTGACTTCCTTCCCTGCGCTGCTATCCTTAACTTCATGAATTTCTGTCTGCTTCTTTTCTTTTGACTCAGGAACTTCCCTGACTGATTTTTCTTCTGCTACTTCAGCAACTTCCTTCTCTGCTTTTCTTTCTTTTAAAGGCTTTCTTTCCTTCAGCCCTTTTCCCTTAACAGGTTCCAACTGCATAATTGTCTGTTTTTTATCTTTTTTTCTACGCCGTCTTACACCATATGTACCAAGGATAATCTTGCCTCTTCTAGTTTTTTTATCACCTTTTCCCATAATTTTTGGTTTTGATTTATTTCATATACCCGTTTCAGAGTGCCGGCAAAGTTAATAATATTCTTTTTTATTAATCAAGATATTCAGTGACACCTTCAATAAAAATGATCACTTGCTTTAAAAACACTATCTTGCAACAAATATTTGATCTGCTGATGCAAACATTACATGATTTAAGACTGGCCGTCCTTATAGACGCGGATAACATACCTTTCAGCAATGTCAAGGGGATGCTGGAAGAAATAGCTAAATACGGCACTCCGACATTCAAAAGGATCTATGGTGACTGGACAAAACCAACGGTTGCCGGATGGAAAAGTGTTTTACTTGAGAATGCAATAACACCGGTACAGCAGTACAGCTATACAAAGGGTAAGAATTCAACCGATTCGGCGATGATAATTGATGCAATGGATATCCTCTACTCCGGAAAAGTCGACGGATTCTGTATCGTATCCAGTGACAGTGATTTTACAAGACTGGCGACCAGATTGCGTGAGGCCGGAATGACGGTGATAGGAATAGGGGAACGGAAAACTCCGTCTCCCTTCATAATCGCATGTGATAAATTCATTTATCTTGAGATCATTAATTCCCCGGCGGTGACACAGGAAGCGGAGCCTGCCTTAAAGAAGCCGGGGACTCCTTCCCGAAATAAACGCAAGAATGGAACAGGTGAATCACAGGCTCAGATCAAAAAGGTCAAACGTCTCATCGCTTCATCGATCACAGATCTGGCTGACGAGAACGGATGGGCCTACCTTGGTGATGTAGGGAACCTTATACTTAAAAAACAACCTGATTTCGACCCAAGAAACTTCGGTTTTACAAAGCTAAGCCCTCTTATAAAATCACTTGACTTTGAGATAGATGAAAGGGATTCGGGACAGAATAATATAAAGCATATTTATATAAGGAACAGGAAGTAAAGAAGGGGAGCAGAGAGCGGAGAGCGGGCAACGGAAAGTTGGGAGTGGGGAGCAGAGAACAGAGAGCGCATAGCCGTCAACTTAAGAAATGTCTTAATAACGAAAACTACTGTAAATAGCAGAAATATAGCTAATAAAGTTTCCCCTCCTTTGAAAGGAGGGGTGGCCGGGATTTCTAATTTTGAAATTTTTACAATCCTGCTTTCCCGGCCGGGGTGGTTAAAATGGAATTAGCAAACTTGAACTTATTTCTCAGAATAAAATAAACCACCCCGGCCAGAACATCTATATTTCTGCACATTAGATGATTTTTTGGTCTGGCCACCCCTCCTTAAAAAAAGGAGGGGAAACTTTTGTCCGTAAAACACCATTAAGTTGACGGCTTTAGGGTAAGGGGTGTGACGATTAAGGGAAATGCAAGTGAGAATGTAACCGGGATTGTGACCTTTTAAAGGGATATTTTGGATCATAAATATCATCAGTTGCCTTAAAATTCAACTTATTCTGGCGTAAAATTTTTTCTTTCCAAAAAAAAATCAGACCTTTGCCACTGTCTTAATAACACATTTTAATAATTGAATCATGAACATTTACGTAGGAAGTCTAAATTTCAAAATGACTGAAGCAGACCTTAAAGAGAAATTTGAGGAGTATGGCGAAGTAACATCCGCTAAAATAATCATTGACAAATACTCCGGAAAAAGCAAAGGATTTGGTTTCGTGGAAATGCCTAACGAAGCTGAAGCAAAAAAAGCTATTGAAGAACTTAATGGCTCAGATATCCAGGGCAGGAAGATCATTGTAAACGAATCAATTGAAAGAGCTGACAGAAGAAGTAATTTCAGAGGTGGTGATAACAACCGCCGGGGAGGCAATCCCAGAAGAGATAATTACAGGTAGGAATCAAAAAGTTTAAGCTATGAAAGGTACTGTTAAATGGTATGACAGAGTCAAAGGTTATGGTTTCCTTCAGACCGAGGATAATAAAGATATCTTTGTACACCGATCAGGGCTTGAGGTTTCCCACACTAACCTTGAAGCAGGCCAGGCTGTTGAATTCGAAGTTGAACAGAGGGAAAAAGGGCCTGTTGCTGTTAAAGTAAGAAAAATTGATTGAACTTACACAAGTTTTTAACCGGGAGGCTGTAACATTTTACAGCCTCTTTTTTTTATCTTTAAATCGCGAATTCTCAAATCTGTTTAATTCATAAAATGCTCACAATTTATATATCCCTCCGTGACCTTTGTGCTACTATATAACTCACCCCTAAATCCCCCAGGGGGGACTTTTGAGTCTGAGCGCCCCCCTGGGGGCAAGGGGTGGCAAGAAGGGCAGGAGTTATTATTGTTAATGTTCCTGAGTTCTTTAAGGTGTACTCTTAGTGGTTAAAGAATAAATAATAAATTATCTAAAATGAATATTTCTTTCAGCCCATCAAATCTATTTAAACTTATCATACTGATATCTCTGATCTCATTATCAGCTGAAGCCCAGACAAATTATGATTCAATGCAAAAGGGCTTCTCGGTTCCTCCCTCTTCAGCCCGGCCCAGGACGTGGTGGCACTGGACAAACAGCAATGTTTCTGTTGAAGGCATAACAAAGGATCTCGAATGGATGAAAAAAACCGGTATAGGCGGAATGCAGCTGGCAGATGTCGCAGCCGGACAGGGACAGGTAACTGAGAAAAAAACTCTTTTCCGTTCCCCGGAATGGCTGGAAGCTGTAAGGCATACAGCTTCAGAAGCTGACAGGCTCGGTCTTGAAATGGCTGTTTTCAGCTCTGCCGGATGGAGTCTGGCCGGTGGTCCGTGGGTAAAACCTGAGCAGGCAATGAAAAAGCTGGTATGGAGCGAAATCACAGTTCAGGGTCCCCTAAGCTTTACCGGGAAACTGCCGGATCCTCCTGCCTGCGAAGGACCAATCAGAGATCTGTCAAGAACAGGACGAAAAGATCCTTCGGAAATACCTTTTTACAGAGATTGTGTCGTCCTGGCTTTTCCCACACCCGAAGATGACCTGAGAAAACAGGTTCCGGAACCGCTGATTACAACCGGAGGAGGAGAAACCGACATTGAAGCTCTTCTCGATGATGATCTTAATACATCTGCCAGGATAATCGCAGGAAAAGACAAAAACATGGTCTGGATACAGTTTCAGTGGGAAAAACCCTATAAAGTTCAGGCTGTTACTCTTGCCAGCCGTGCCGGGATCCCTTTCGGATGCCTTAAAGCAAGCCGGGATGGAAAGGAATATAAGACAATAGCACTTTTCCCCGGTCCTCAGCTGTACCGTTCAGGTAAAGTTGCTACTTTTTCTGTCCCGGAAACTTCCGCGGAATATTTCAGGTTTGAATTTACGGGAGCACCCCGGACTCCTGCAGAAGTAATGGCTGAGACTGTCACAAAGGCTGATTCGGTATATATATTCAGTGAGATAAAGCTTCACAGTTCCGCCAGGATCAACAGGTGGGAAGATAAAGCAGGATTTTATCATCTTTTCAATTATGAACCTGTTGCTTCAGAACCTGTACTCAACACTTCCGTGATCGATCCGGCAAAGATCGTTGACATTACCGGTTTCCTGCTCCCCGACGGAACTGTCGGGTGGAAGGTACCCGAAGGTAACTGGACCATAATGCGATTCGGCTATTCGCTTACCGGCGCCAGGAACAGACCGGCAGTACCGGCCGGGCTCGGATATGAAGTGGATAAACTTAGCAGGGAACACACTGAATCCTACCTGAAAGAATATATCAGGCCTGTCAGGGATGCACTGGGATCCCTTTACGGGAAAAGTCTGCGCTACATCCTTCTCGACAGCTGGGAAGCCGGAATGCAAAACTGGACAGATAAAATGACAGAAGAATTCAAAAACCGCAGAGGATATGATATGACCTCATATCTTCCCTGTCTGACGGGCAGGATTGTTGCTGAAAGTGATCAGAGCGACAGGTTCCTCTGGGATTTCAGGAGAACACTTGCAGATATGTTTGCAGAAAATTTTTATAAAGTGGTAACTGATTTTTTCAATAAGGAAGGAATCGGGACTTATGGCGAAGCCTCCGGCGTTTCCCTTGAGATCCTTGAAGATGCTCTTCTCTGCAAGAAATATGTCGATATACCCATGGGTGAATTCTGGTACAGGGCACTTCACCCTGAGCTGATGTATTACCAGGATGTTCGCGGAGCTGCATCGGCCGCACATATATATGGCAAACCGGTCGTTGCTGCAGAAGCATTTACCGGCGGTGGATTCAACTCCCCGTATGAACTCAAGATTGTCGGAGATTACTGGTTTACTCAGGGAATAAACAGATTTGTCTTCCATACATCTGCCCATCAGCCACTTGATACTAAACCGGGTAATACAATGGTCGGTACTCATATAAACCGTAATATAACATGGGCCGACCAGGCAGAGCCGTTTATGACATATCTCTCCAGATGTTCATTTTTGCTCCAGCAGGGAAAATTCGCGGCGGATCTTGCATATCTGCTTGATGAAGGAGCACCTTCAACAATGCCAATCTGGGGAGAAGGCCTGAAACCGGCCCCTCCTGAAGGATATGA
>JAKQPD010000299.1 GCA_029564935.1 Bacteroidota bacterium | reverse complement strand
CGGCAGGTGTTGTACTTCCTAGCGCTATTCGTTGTGCTGTTGTCATGCGCGGCGCAAGGAATCCACGTACCGTTGACCTTAGCTCCAGAATAGAAGAAGATTCCGGCGTAATAGCAATCTCGCTTATTCCCACTCCCTGAGCAAAAAGACTTGTGCTTCCTATTGCCGGTATCAATATTACCATGCATAAGATAATCCTGAGGCGCACCAGGATTAATCCTATATCCGAGATCCATCTTTTAAATGACGGACCTGAGATTTTATTTTGCATAATATTCATGATATACCTCCTCATTTTAGGGTATTTGTATTTAAAAAATTTGCTGATTTAAAATGAATAATGAGCTTTCACTGCTCCCCGGACCGGGAATCAAAAGTACATCTGGCTTAATTTCAATAATATACAGGTTAATAGATGCCATTTGATGAACTAAAGAAATATTTGTTCCGGCTTATCTGTTACCCCGGCCGGTTGATATTTCTCATTAAATTATTCTGCTCCGACTTTCACTAAGGTCTTAAACGGAGTATATCCATTTATGTTTCCAAGACAATCATAAAGTTTATATGGTTGCATGAACCAGGCAAATCCAATTACCAGTCAGCAGTTTATATCAAAAATCAATATAAAATCCCGGTTTGGAATCTGAAAAGCTGACTCCGGGGATTTTATATCAAAAAAAACCGGATAAGTGATTTATCCGGTTTTGCTTCTAAATTTTAGAATTCATATACTTTGAATAATCTCCTGAGCGTCTCGCGGGCATTTTTTTACCACCAAGGGACACAATAGGTATGAGCCTCTGCGCCATTGTGCCGTTGCGCCGCTGTGCTTTTTCGCCTATATTATCAGCATTGCATCGCCATAAGTTCCGAATCTGTATTTCTCCATTACTGCTGTCTTATATGCATCAAAGAGCAGGTCATAACCGGCAAATGCGGCAACCATCATGAGAAGGGTTGAGTAAGGAAGATGAAAATTGCTTATCATCATATCGGGGACCTTAAAATCATAGGGAGGGAAGATGAATTTATTAGTCCATCCATCGAAAGGTTTCAGATATCCGCTTGTAGAAACCGAACTCTCGAGGGTTCTTACGACTGTGGTTCCGACTGCACAGATCCTTTGTTTTGCATCTTTGGCTTTATTCACAATTTCTGCTGCTTCCTCGGAAATAATGATCCTTTCCGAATCGACTTTATGTTTTGTCAGATCTTCCACATCTACACTTCTGAAGTTACCCAGACCCACATGCAATGTAATTTCAGCGAATTCAACGCCAATGATTTCAAGCTTTTTAAGCAGTTCCCTGCTGAAATGCAGTCCCGCAGTTGGAGCTGCCACAGCACCTTCGTATTTAGCAAATATTGTCTGATACCTTTCACTGTCATCAGGTTCAACCGGCCTGTTTATGAACTTTGGAAGCGGGGTTTCACCAAGCCCGTAGAGGGTTTGTTTAAACTCCTCATAAGTACCGTCGAAAAGAAATCTGAGGGTTCGTCCTCTTGATGTCGTATTGTCGATAACTTCGGCAACCAGAAGATCATCCTCGCCAAAGTATAATTTATTGCCTATTCTGATCTTTCTTGCAGGATCGACAAGTACATCCCATAAGCGCTGTTCACGGTTAAGTTCCCTTAACAGGAAGACTTCTATCTCAGCACCTGTTTTTTCTTTATTACCGTAAAGCCTTGCAGGGAATACCTTTGTATTGTTAAAGATAAGAACATCTTTTTCATTAAAATAGTCAACTATTTCCTTAAAGATCCTGTGCTCATATTTCCCTGTTTTTCTGTTGATAACAAGCAATCTCGATTCATCCCTGTTCTCTGCAGGATACAACGCAATAAGTTCCTGTGGTAAGTTGTACCTGAATTGTGATAATTTCATGTCCGGTTTAGAGTTTAAATATTAAGATTCCTTTATACGTACTAATATCAGATTTGTTTCATTTGTTCTAAATATTTTTCAAATTTTTCTATCGAAAATGCATTTTTCAGCTTAAATGACCCTATGGCTGACCTTTCAAGTGCTGATAAATAACATCCGCTTTTGAGGGCAATTCCCAGATCCCTGGCAAATGATCTTACATAAGTACCTTTGCTGCAAACCATTCTTATTTTTGTTTCGGGGATGCCGAAAGAAACAAGTTCAGCCTCCCTTATAATAATATTCACCGGTTCAAGGTTTAGGTTTTTCCCTTCCCGGGCGTATTCATATGCCCTTTTCCCGTCAATTAATTTTGCCGAATGCAGGGGTGGAACCTGTTTCTGTTCTCCAATGAATCCCTCCAATGTTTTCTGAACAATTAATGGGGTAATATGTTCGACAGGGTAACTCTGATCTGTGGCAGTTTCCAGGTCGAATGAAGGTGTGGTCTCCCCAAAATGTAATGTCGCATAATACTCTTTGTCAAGATCACGGAATTCGTTTATTTTCTTTGTTGACTTCCCGGTGCAGAGTATCATCAGTCCTGTTGCAAGCGGATCCAGTGTGCCGGCATGCCCCACCTTAAGGTCCTTTAATCCAAAAGCATGTTTTATCATTATTCTGACCTTATTTACAAGGTCAAAGGATGTCCAGTAGAGAGGTTTATCAAAAAGCAGCACCTGTCCCTCCTGAAAGATACATGTCTTTTCATCTGTCATATCATCCGAGCAGTATGGATAATAATCCTGCGGCAGCACAGTATGCCGCGAACCCGATAAGCTTGCTTTTCCTTACAAGTCCTATCATCCATCTGCATGCAAGGTAACCGGAGATGAAGGCTGCAATTGCACCAATTATTATTGTCACTAAGCCGTTTCCGGTTGCACCACTATCTGCGGATACAATCTCCAGGAGATTTGCACCAATAACGGGGATAAGTACCATAAGGAATGAAAAACGCGCTATTTCATCTTTCCTGTTCCCTATCATAAGGCCGGTGGCTATTGTAGCCCCAGACCGGGAAATCCCGGGAATTACTGCAACTGCCTGGGCAATGCCTATAATAAGTGCATCAAGATATCCGATGCTCCTTTCTCTTTTCTTTATGAAATGAGCTAGTGCCAGCAATGCAGCTGTGATAATAAGCATTGATCCCACAAAAATAAGATTACCGTTAAACAAAGCTTCCACCCTGTCTTTCAGGAGCAGACCTACGAAACCAACCGGGATCATGGAAATGAGTATCTTAAATATATATGACGTTTCATCGTTCATTCTGAACTTTATGAATCCTTTAAAGAGCGATACTATTTCTTTCCAGAATACTACAATTGTACTAAGTACTGTTGCTCCATGAACCGCTACGGTAAAGTAGAAGCTTGACTCTGCATCCACGCCAAACAATGCTTTGGTTATTTCGAGATGACCGGAACTGCTGACAGGCAGAAATTCAGTCAACCCTTGAATGATACCCAGTATGATAGATTCTAACCAATTCATATACATTTCTTTTTGGAAGCGCCAAAAATGACCAGGCTAAATGATGTTCCTGTAATTCCAGTAACTCCATACTTTAGCTTACTTCAGGCACTTTAATTCACTTTAGTTCACTTTAGGCACTTTAGGCACTTTAGGCACTTTAGGCACTTTAGGCACTTTAGGCACTTTAGGCACTTTAGGCACTTTAGGCACTTTAGGCACTTTAGGCACTTTATCTTACTTCTCCTTTGGCTTTTTCATAATAGCCCAGATCTCGAAGGCAAATCCGGCCAGAACAACAATCGGAGCAAGTGTGATCCTTCTGAATGAAAATATATCATTGCTGAACTCGGCAGGATTTTCAGATCTGCCTCCAAGCATAAGAAGGAATCCGATAATGATTATGACAAAACCTATAGCCAGTAATTTGTAATTTTCCCTTCCAAGGGCAAAATTTATTTTTTCCTTTTCATCCTTTTTTGCAGCCATAATATTCTAATAATATAGTTTGTCTTCAGAAATGCTCAGATAACGGTTAACAGAAAACCAGGTTGATACTATGTTTATCAGGATACCTGTAATTATTATTGCCAGTCCAAGTAATATCAGCAGATTGATGCTTTCAAATGTGAACATCAGGAAGAACTCCTTTTCGATCATATAAAGAAGTCCCATCAGCAGGATCATTGAAATCAGTGCTGCCAGGAAACCATGGAAGGCGCTCTGGATTATAAAAGGTTTTCTTATGAAAGACCGGGTTGCTCCTACAAGTTGCATTGTGCGGATAAGAAATCTCTTTGAATAGATTGAAAGCCTTATCGTATTATTAATAATCGTAAGGGCAATCAGAAAGAGGAAAAGACTAATTACAAGAAGGAACAGGCTGATCTTATTTACATTCTCATTTATCAGGTAAAGCAGGGATTCCTGGTAATAAACCTCTTTTACAAACGGATATTCGAGGATATATTTTTCAATTTTCGCCACACTGTCGGGGCTTGTATAATCTGATATCAGATAAACATCGATGGATGGTGGAAGGGGATTATCCCCGAGGAAACTTATAAAATCCTCGCCAAGTTCATCCTTCATCTTAGCTGCAGCCTCATCCTTGGATACATATTCCGTTGATTTAACGTAAGCTTTTGCATCGAGATCTTTCTGAAGAAGTCTGATATCTGCTTCCCTTGCATCATCATCGAGCATCACCCAGAAAGAAAGACTCTCCCTGAAATAGTCGGATAATCCTTTTGCATTTATAAGAACCAGCCCCAGTATCCCCAGAAGAAATAATACAAGAGAGACACTGACAACAAGTGTCAGATATGAACTTCTCAGTTTTGTCTTCGAAAATCCGGCTTCGTTCTTCTTCATCTATAATTCTAAATATCCGTAAAATCTACTGTCATTGCGAGGAGTCCCGCCCCAGCGGGACGATGAAGCAATCCTTTCCGGCACCCGCAATCCTACTCCACGACAGTCATCCATCCGAACTCGTCAGCCTCATCTCCGTTCTGTATCGCCACGAGCTTGTTATAAAGTTTCATGCTTACAGGGCCGGGTTTTCCGTCGGTACAATATTCATATATCATATTTTTCTCGGGATCGACGATTTTTGCAATAGGAGTGATTACTGCAGCAGTTCCGCAAGCCCCTGTTTCGGAAAAGGTTGAAAGCTCACCAACGGGAATCCGTCTTCTTTCTGTTTTCATACCCATCGAAGCAGCTATTTCGAGAAGGCTCATATTGGTAATAGAGTTCAGAATTGAATTTGATTTCGGAGTAACATATTTATCGCCTTTTATCCCGAAGAAATTTGCCGGACCGCATTCATCAATATATTTCTTCTCTCTTGCATCGAGGAATATAGCGCTTGAATAGCCTCCTTCCTTGGCTGCTATCAGTGCCCGGAGACTTGCGGCATAATTACCTCCGACTTTGAAAGTTCCTGTTCCCAGCGGAGCAGCTCTGTCCACATCCCTGCAAATCATCATATTTACAGGTTTGATCCCATCTTTGAAATATGGCCCTACAGGTGTAACAAAGACAATGAATGTATATTCTCCAGACGGTTTTACACCTACTTCCGCACCGCTTCCGTATAAAAGCGGCCTTATATATAATGTGGCACCTGTACCGTAAGGAGGAACAAAGTGTTTGTTAAGCTTAACCGCCTGGAAGATCGCATCCCGGAATAATTCTTCAGGTACAACCGCCATTTTGATACCCTCTGAAGATAACATGAGCCGCTTTGCATTTTCCTGCCACCTGAAGAGTCTTATTTTTTCGTCTTTGCCCATGTAGGCCTTAAGCCCTTCAAAAGCTTCCTGACCATAATGCAGACCTGTGGCCGCAATGTGTATATCAATGTATTCAGATGTCGATACCTCAGGCTTGCTCCATTTACCGTTTTTATAATAACACCTGATATTATAATCGGTTTTCATATAACCGAAATGAAGATTTTTCCAGTCAAGTTTTTCCATCAACGTTTTATTTATTTACGGCGCAAAATTACATTTTTAATATCGAATTTTTATTGTTTATAAGGATATTCCGTCTGAAGCATAATAACTCTTCATCGCAGCTATCTGTTCTTCAGGGGAAACTCCCCTGAGCGTCCTTGCCCTGGCTGTCCTGAAATCATGACCGGAAAGCACCTTAATCTGAGCTGATAACCATTCCTTCCGGTCGTGAACCCTGCCATATTCGGTTTCCTCCTTCAACAACTTTTCAGTCAGTTTGATATAATCCACCCTTCCGAGATAATCAAAGCGGGCATCATGCAGAATATCATCAGTCACCGATTCCAGTCTGTCATTGAAGGAATTTCTGATAAGTCTTTTTACTTCATCTGTCTCCTGCCGGTCAAATCCGTATCGCGGGAGCATATCTTCCACCAAAAGCAATGATGATTCATCAGCTTTGCCATAATCGGAATCGCTGATGAATCCCGTAAAAAGGAATAATGCAGCAAGCTTAACACTTATGAACTCCTCATCGGACACCTTCTCCGCTGTGGCCAGTATCTCGGCCTGGTTACTTATACTTTTTACGAGAGATGAATTATGGAAATACATGTTCGGAGGCGCTTCATCATCAAACATTTTAACAACTGTCTCTTCAATATCCTGAAGCTTTATAATCTTCATTTTAAGGATGAACCTACTGTTGGGATTTCCCCTGTCATCACTGAGACCGGGAATAATACCGTTAATGAAGTACATATCAATCTCACCTTTATACTTAACCGGCATCTTTCCCCTGTATTCGCAGACAAAAAAATCCTTTACAAATTCATAAGTAGTCCCCGAAATATTTATCCTGCCTGCTTCTCCCGATGACTCCATCCTGCTGGCAGTATTTACAGTATCTCCCCATATATCATACGAGAGTTTTTTATGACCCACAACACCGGCGACAACCGTTCCTGTATGTATCCCGATCCTTATATCCCATAGCTGCATTCCGCTGATCTTCGATGCTTCCTTTAACCTGGTCATATATGACTGCATTTCGAGTGCGGCAAGGATAACCTCTACAGGATTGGTTCTGTTCTTTTCGGGGATCCCCCCTGCACACATGTAAGCATCACCTATGGTCTTTATCTTTTCAATGCCGAGCTTTTCAACAACCGAGTCGAAATAAAAAAAGAATTTATCAAGCTCATCTATTAATACCTCGGGATTCATCTCCTCAGCCAGCTTTGTAAATCCTTGAATATCCGAGAATAAAACAGTCACAAAATTGTACTTCATCTTGGTTGCCTTACCTGTCTCCATGATCTCACTTGCTGTGTTTTTAGGTAACACATTTGCCAGGAGATTCTCGGTTTTTTCTTTCTCGATTATCAGATCCTCCGTCCTTTTATTGATTATCTGCTCAAGCATATACTGTGTACGTGCAAACCTCAGGTTTATCATTGAATAGATGGCCCAGATTGTAAGTGCAGCCAGAAGAAAGTAAATTATTAATGCGGCGGGTGAGGTATACCAGATAGGAAGTACCCTGAGATCAGCAAGATGCTCTTCTCCACCGCTGCTGTTCAAATCAGTATATCTTACCCTGAACTTATACCTTCCTGACGGGAGGTTAGTATATTCTTTGAATCCTGTTCTGAACCACTGGCTCCATTCCCGGTCAAATCCTTCAAGAAAATACATATAAACAAGAGAATCCGACTCAGCAAGCTCAAATGCAACATTATTAAATTTCTTGTTTAAAATAATTTCAGGTTGCCTGTTACTGTCTGATGAAATATGTACTACTGAATCTCCGTTTAGAATTATCCGCCTGAGGACCGGGATTTCCTCAACGGTCATTATATTTCCGGCTAAACAATAAGCCGGAAAGTACAATGCCACAATAAGAGTTATTATCAGACTCCTGCAGAAACCCATATGAATTGTTGAAATAAACTCTTCCAAATGTAATACTTAATCAAGTTCAGTCAAAAGGAATGTCCAATTTTAAGTATTTTTGACCCTGTGAATGAAAGTCCCCGTTATGGATATCGTGTTTGCAACCAACAATGAGAACAAAACCAGAGAGATTAGAAATATTCTCGGCAACTATTGCAATCTATTAAGCCTTAACGACTTAAATATCAAAGAAGATATTCCTGAAAATGAACCGACACTTGAAGGGAATGCTCTTTATAAGGCAAGGTACATTCATAATATATTAAATATGAATGTTTTTGCTGATGATACAGGACTGGAGGTAGATTTCCTTAATGGTCTTCCGGGAGTAAAATCGGCACGTTTTGCAGGAGAAAACAACGATTCCGATGCAAATATAGATAAGCTCCTCTCAATGATGGGAAATTCAAAAAACAGAAAAGCAAGGTTCAGAACTGTTATTGCACTGATACTGGAGGGAGAGGAATATATTTTTGAAGGGATCGTTAATGGCAGGATCATATCAGTGAGGAGAGGGTCGGACGGATTCGGGTATGATCCGGTTTTTGTACCTGAAGGTTATACAAGGACCTTTGCAGAAATGTCACTTACCGGGAAAAATAAAATTTCACACAGGGCAAGGGCAATTGAAAAACTAAGAATATTCCTTGACGGATATTATAGTCCTCAGAAAAAGTAACCAATTAACAGGATATCTGCCTGATGAGAATAGTTTATATTCTTACGATCATTACAGTCCTCGTTGCACATTTGTCTGCACAGACACCTGTCGGGACATGGAGTGATCATCTTATTTACAATAAAGCCGAAGACCTTGCTGTTGGTTCAGAAGATATTTACGCATCGACTGGCTCTTCGATTCTTGTATTTAACAGGGAATTCGAAGAACTGAGAAAGTTATCGAAGATCAACGGACTAACAGAGACCGGGATCAGCACAATAGGCTGGTCAGAAGAAAATAATACACTAATCATAGCTTATACAAGTACCAATGTTGATCTGGTAACAGATAACACTATTTATAATATCCCTGATATTAGTCTGAAATATATTCCCGGTAAAAAAGTAATTAACAGGATAAGGACAAAGGGCAGATATGCATATCTGGCCGGCAGTTTTGGCATTGTAGTAATTGATCTTATAAAGAAAGAGATTTATGATACCTGGAAGCCCGGGGACAATGACCGTACTGCCGAAGTCTGGGATGTAACATTCGGCAATGATGAGATTTATGCTGCAACCAATATGGGATTATTTTATGCAGATGCTTCAGGTGAAGGTTTATCGTATTCAGGTAACTGGACACCAGAAAACAGATTACCATATCCGCAGGGAAATTATAATGCCCTGCTTTATACAGGCAACCGTCTGTATGCAAACAGATCGGGAGAGAATTTCGAGGGTGATTCATTATTTGTAATTGGAACGGCCTGTTCCCTGTTTTTATATGAACCAGGCCTGTTTAATCGTTCACTTGAACCTGGTCCGGATGGATTTGCAGTATCATCAGGTACTTCGGCACGGTATTATTCAACCGGGGGAACACTTATAAAAACTATAAACAGCTATTCCCCGGGAATTCCGGACATTGTAATGACTGTGCCGGATAACAATAATATCTGGATAGCGGATAAGAACTCCGGCCTGTTAAGGTTGAAGGATATGAGTGTTATTGAGTTTATGAATCTGCCTGGTCCGGTTTCCAATGATGCGATAAATATAACCACGCTGAACGGCAAGACAATTATCTGCGGTGGAGGAGTCGATATCTCCTGGAACAATCTATGGAAACCGTTCAGCGTATCAGTTAATGAAAATAATTCCTGGGAAAAAATAACTTCAGCACAAAATAATGATGCAATGAGGGCTGTAATCGACCCACGGAACAGCAATCATTTTTTTATTTCGACCTGGGGAACCGGACTAATGGAATTCGAGAATAATAAGCTTATAAAAAATTATACTGATGCTAATTCCGTATTGAATAATATAATCCCGGGTAAGCCTTATGTCAGGACCAGTGGAATGGCCATGGATGATAAAGGTTATCTCTGGATTACCCAGCCTGAAGTACCAGGAACCATAAAAACTCTGAAGCCTGACGGAACATGGATAATAAATCCTGTGACAATAGCAGTCCCCACTGTCGGAGACATCCTGATAACCAGAGCCGGACATAAATGGGTACTGCTTCCACGTGGTTACGGGCTTTTTTTGCTCGATGACAAGGGTACACCGGAATCATTCGTGGATGATGTTTCGAAGAAGATAATGGTGACAGATGCCGAAAACAAGGTTTTCTCATATTATTTTTCGATCGCAGAGGATCTCGACGGTAATATCTGGATTGGAACCGACCAGGGACCAGTGGTTTATTACAGCCCGGAAAGGATTTTCAGTACCGATCTGAAAGCATACCGTATAAAGATCCCCCGTAACGATGGTTCGGGATTAGCCGATTATATGCTTGGTACTGAAACAATAACAGCAATTGCTGTTGACGGGGCAAACAGGAAATGGATAGGAACTTCAGGTTCCGGAGCCTATCTTCTGTCGCCGGATGGTATAACACAGATTGCACATTATAATGAATCCAACAGTCCCCTGTTCTCAAATACAATAACGAGCATAAGTGTTGATAATCTTACCGGGAATGTATGGTTCGCCACTTCTAAAGGAGTACAGTCGCTCCGTGGTGATGCAACTGAAGGCGCTGAACAGTTCACAAATGTATACGCTTTCCCTAACCCGGTAAGGGAAGATTTTGAAGGCAATCTGACAATTACAGGTTTAATGAAGGAAACCCGGGTCAGCATAACTGATATCAGCGGGAATCTCGTATATAAGACAGTCTCTGACGGCGGTCAGGCTTCCTGGGATCTCAGGACATATAACGGACAAAGGGTCGCAACAGGTGTTTACATGGCATTCTGTGCTGCTGCAGACGGCTCACAATCATGTGTAATTAAAGTACTTGTAATAAGATAAATACCCTTCAGGTGATCAGACTCTGTATCCTCTTGATCTGAAGCTGTTTGTTCACTTCCCTCAGCTTCCTTGCCGTACGTGTGAAATACTGATGGCCTGAAATGAACTTAATCTGAAGCTTATTCCATTCATTAAGCGATCCCATTTTATTCTGGGACTTCAGCTCTTCGAAAAGAGTATTGGAAACAGGAATAAAATCGCTCCTTCCAAGATAATCCAGATCAGAATCACAGATTATCTCTTCAAGAAGGTCTGAAGGTTTTGGCGGAAGTTTGGTAGACATTATTACAGAACATATCCTGTCAATCTGATCGGGTGTATAGTTGTACCGTGCAAGCATCTGCCGTGCAATGATTGTCCCATGAAATTCATGATCATCATATGAAACCGTATGGCCCACGTCGTGGAATAATGCAGCTGTCTTAAGTATCAGTATCTCTTCATCCGTACATCCTTCAGCCCAGCCTATTAGTTCCACCTCCGTGACAACATCAACAGTATGCTTGACATTATGATAATAGAGATACCCGGGGAGCTCTCTCTCAAGTTTATCGAGAATTATTTCCTGGATATCAGTGAACTGTATGAGCCCGAATTTGATCCTGAAGGCATCATTGGGTAAAATCCTTTTCCCGTCAACAGCAAATTCCCGCTTAAGCCCTTTTACCCTGTATAACTGCAAATCACCCTTGTACTTCACCGGTAACTTTCCATAATACTCACAATCGAAAAACTCCTTGACCAGTTCATAAGTCATGACCGAGATCAGTATCATCCAGTTTTCCGATATAGTTTCAAGACGGCTTGCAGTGTTGACCGTATCGCCCTTAATATCATAATTGATCTTTTTTCTCCCCGCAACGGCTGCAGTAACCGGACCTGTATGAATCCCTATTTTAAACTCCCACAATCTCTCCCCTCCGGTCCTCTTTTTCTGTTCAAAATCGGAAAGGAAACTCCTCATTTCAATCGCCGCCATTACCACATCCACAGGGTTTGTGATATTCTTCACAGGTATTCCGCCGGCACACATGAAGGTGTCTCCTATTGTCTTTATCTTTTCAATATTATACCTCGAAGCAATCTGGTCGAATTCGAAAAGGATTTCATCAAGCTCATCCATTAAAAGAGCCGAATCGGTTCCTTCCGACATTATTGAACTTGTATGAATCTCAGAGAACAGGACGGTCGCCATATTGAATTTAAGCGACTTTTCTTTCCTCTCTGCTTCGGTACCCTCCTTCTTCCCATCAGGAGATAATTTCTCACAGAGGGCTCTCATCTTTTCATAATCCCTCTGAAGAATCTCATTCATTTTCAGTAAAGCTTTTGCTTTTTCTTCCAGCTCTTTGTTCTGCCGGGCAAGCTTCGCAATTCTCTTTACAAGCTCCTCATTATTTGTAGCGATCATCAGACAGCAGGTTGATCTACAAATATAACAATTCCGGTTTCACAGATCAAGGACCATAATTATCAAATTGTATTACTTTTGAACAAAACTACTTACTGATGATCGATTCAACAAAGGCAATAGTGCTTCATCAGATAAAATATTCCGATTCGGGAATTGTTGTTCAGCTCTTTGCAAGGAAATACGGCCGGATATCGTGCCTGATAAAAGGCTTAAGAAGTAAAAATTCAGGGAAACATAATGTTCTTTTTCAGCCGATGTCCATACTCGAAATGGCAATCTATTATAAAGAATCGAGGGAAATGCAGATAATGAAGGATTTTTCAGCTTCATATTCTCCGGCAGATATATACTCTGACATAAGGAAAAGCTCTGTCGCACTATTTCTTGGCGAAGTTCTGACAACAGTACTCAGAGAAGAAAGCCCCAATATTGAACTGTTTGACTTTCTGGAGAATTCGATTCTCTATTTTGACAACAGCCGTGAAAGGTACGCGAATTTTCATCTTGCATTTCTGGCCGGTCTAAGCACTTATCTTGGATTCGAGCCACGGAAACCGGAAGCACATTGTGATAAATATTTTGACATGCTGAATGGTAAGTTCATTCCTTATCCTCCGGCTCATGGCAATTATGCAGTTCAGGAAATATCATTCATCCTTTCCTCTCTGTTTTCTTCATCCTATGAAAATGCAGATAAGATCATGCTTACCGGCGCTCTGCGAAATGAGGTCCTCGAGACCCTGATAAAATATTTCTCAATCCATCTGCCGGGATTAAAAAGGATCAATTCGCTCTCAGTGCTAAAAGAGGTTTTCGGTTGAGAGAATACTTTGATTATGAATTTGATTATCTTTATTGTCTGACTGACCTTCCCGATGCCCCTCTTATCTTCGATATTCAATTTGGTTAATTCTCAGCGTTTAAAGCAGATTGATAATTTCAGGAGATATCCTGTTGAAACCCAAAAAGAAATTTTTTCTTACCTGCTTGAAAAGGCCTCGAACACTGAATGGGGACAAAAGTACAGGTATGCATCAATAAGCTCCCTGAAGGATTACCAGGAAAGAGTACCGCTCCAGACCTATGATGATCTGATACCTTACGTTGACCGCATGGGCAGAGGGGAACAAGATCTTTTGTGGCCCGGGAAAATAAGGTGGTTTGCAAAGTCTTCAGGTACCACATCCTCAAAAAGCAAGTTTATCCCGATGAGCCGCGAAGCCCTGGAGGAATCACAATACAGGGCCATAAAGGATATCCTGGCCATATATATCAATAATTATCCGGCAACCAGGATCTTTCCGGGGAAATCACTTACGCTCGGCGGAAGTCACAGGATCGATCAGTTTGGAAGCGGGGCTCTATGCGGTGATCTCTCAGCAATAATGATCGAAAACAGCCCGTTTTACGCCGAGATTGTCAGAACCCCTAAAAAGGAGATAGCACTTTTTGATGATTTCGAAAAGAAACTCGAGCTGATAACAAAAGCGACAGTCAAACAAAATATTACAAATTTCTCCGGGACTCCTTCCTGGTACCTGAGCCTGATAAAATACATCCTTGGTTATACCGGAAAATCAAGCCTTCCTGATGTATGGCCGAACCTCGAAGTCTTTTTTCATGGCGGAATAAGCTTTTCTCCCTATCGCGAAATCTATAAAAAACTTATACCCGGAGATCAGATGCATTACATGGAGACATATAACGCCTCTGAGGGATTTTTCGGTATACAGGACGATCCGGAATCATCAGATATGCTTCTGATGCTCGACTACGGTATCTTTTATGAATTCATTCCTGCCGGCACCCCCGGTAATCCGGATACTCATGCATATGGAATTGGAGAAGTTGAAGAGGGTGTAAATTATGCGATTGTCATTTCAACCAACGGAGGATTGTGGCGATACATGATGGGCGATACGGTGGTATTTACAGGAACGGACCCTTACAGGATCCGTATCACGGGAAGGACAAAACATTTTATAAACGCTTTTGGAGAAGAGGTAATAATCGATAATGCTGAGGCAGCTCTTCATGAAGCATGCAAAGCCACCGGGGCGATTATTTCGGAATACACTGCCGGACCGGTTTATATGAGCACATCTTCAAAGGGTTCACATGAATGGATAATTGAATTTGAAAAAATGCCCTCCGATATGGCACTTTTTACAGAAGTACTGGATGCAACCCTCAAATCGGTCAATTCCGATTATGAAGCAAAAAGGTTCCGTGATATAAACCTGGTGTTGCCATTAGTCAGAGTTGCACCGGCCGGTACCTTCCTTAACTGGATGAAATCAAAAAACAAACTCGGCGGACAGAATAAGGTCCCCCGTTTATCAAATACAAGGGAGTATATAGAAGAGCTGTATAATTTTCTGTAATCATATATTTTTTTAATATTTTTACATGCCTTAAAAAAATTAATCATGCATATTGCCATTGCGGGAAATATTGGATCGGGGAAGACCACTCTTGCCGGACTGCTTGCAAAACATTACGGGTGGACCCCGCATTATGAGGATGTTGATGACAATCCTTACCTGAATGATTTCTATGAAGATATGCTTCGCTGGTCATTCAACCTGCAGATCTACTTTTTAAATTCCCGCTTCAGCCAGATAATAGAAATAAAGAAATCGGATAAAACCATTGTTCAGGACAGGACCATATACGAGGATGCATATATCTTCGCTCCAAACCTGCATTCCATGGGATTAATGTCTACCCGCGACTTTGAGAACTACACTGCACTGTTTAAGATGATGAGTTCACTTATTCAGCCACCCGATCTTTTGCTTTACCTGAGGGCTTCGGTTCCCACCCTGGTAAACCAGATCCAGAAAAGGGGACGTGAATATGAAAGTTCCATACGTCTTGATTATCTTAAAAGGCTTAATGAGAGATATGAGGCCTGGGTTGAAACCTATAACCTCGGCAAGATGCTGGTAATCGAAGCCGATCATTATGATTTCCCCACAAATAAAGATCATCTCAGCGAAGTGATCGACAAGATCAACGCCGAACTGCACGGATTATTCTGATACTGGTTATTTTGGCTGCAGATCAGGTTTAGGTGTCAGAGCCACTCTCACATAATTCCCTGTATCGAGATATCTTTTGGCAACAGCCTGTATCTTTTTAGATGTCATAGCATTAACGGATTCTTTGTATTCCTCAAGGGAAAGGATCCTCGAACCATACTGATAATGATTCTGAAGGTACGACAACCAGAAAGAATTTTCCTTTACCTGTGTTTCGCGTTCACGTATAAATGTTTCTTTTACCTTATTCAGATCCGTTTCTGTGGGACCTTCATTTTTGATCTTATTCATTTCATCAAGAACAGTCTGAGCAAGCTTTTCAATGTTATCGGGACTGCAGCCCCACTGTGACACAATTGAGAATTTTGGCTTTGGCAGTTTTTCCGGACTGCCGGAGATGCTTACACCATAAACGCCTCCCTGATCTTCCCGCATTGATTCCCTTAATTTTATCGCCAGGATGCTCATTAACACCGAGAATCCCTGCCTGTCTTTAGGTTTCCACCTGAAATCATCTTCCCATACCATGGCAACACGGCTTTGCTGCTCTGAGTTTTTCGGTACATCAACCACAACCTTTCCCTCCGGAAATTCCGGCGATACATCTCTCCAGTTCTCTTTCCGTTTTGTTGAAGGAAGTCCCCCTATATATTTCTCAAGTAAAGGGGTAATATCATCCACCTTAAAATTGCCAACCATAACATATGTAAAATCACTTGCATCAGCAAAGCGGTCTTTGAATATTTCAATAACCCTGTCAAGGTTAATCTGGTCAATTTGTGCTTCGGTGGGCAGTGTAATTACCCGTGGATTGTTCTTTGAGACTATTTTTGCAAGAGTATCGGAAAATATCATTAACGGAACAGCCTTCATTGGTCTGAGCTGATTTTTTAACCGCGATTTTAATGTATTAAAGGCATCCTCATCTCGGCGGATCCTTGTAAAATAGAGGTAATTGAGCTGAAGCATTGTCTCAAGGTCCCTTGGAGAACAGGTACCTCTTACTCCTTCACGGAGTTCATCAATGTAAGGAGTAAGTGAGGCAGTTATACCTGATAATTTCTTCTGCAGATCAGTCATGTTATAATCACCCAGTCCGCTCTGAACAATAACTGTTGGCGCCAGGGTCGCTGTAAGAACATCCTGATCGGGATAGAGAGAATTGCCACCAAAGCTGAAAGATGAAATCAGTATCTGATCGTTCTTGAAATCGGTTGGTTTCAATATCATCCTGACACCGTTACCGAACTGCAGTTCAGTATACCCGAATTCATTGTTTTCAGTTTTCTTAATGACCGGAGAAGAGACAGGTTGTTCAGCTAATAGCGGCGTTTCCAATACTTTGTCGACATATGCCTCGACTTTTTTTGAAGCTGCTGCTTTAATTATCTCAGCAACCTCCTGTTCTGTCGGGACCTTTACTCCCTCTTTTTCCTGGGCAGTAACCAGTGCTATGATATTATTCCCGGTGATCCAGGACTGTCCCATTTTGTTGATCTCCTCTACAGTTATGCCGGGAAGTAGTTCTTTAACCATCTCATATTCTTTCTGGTAACCCGGAATACATTCACGCGTCATGTAATTCCTTATGAACTCATCTGCAAAAGTCGATGATACAGTCTTATCAGCTTCTTTTGCACCTTGTTCGTACATTGTGAGGATATTCTTCTTCTCCCTTTCAAGTTCAGAATTGTTGAATCCGAACTGACGGACTTTTTCATTTTCAGAAAGTATCAGTTCAATGCTTTTATCCAGCTGGTTTTCCTTTGAAGAAACGTAAAGGGAATAAACATCTAACGACCTGCCGATGAAAGATCCGTAACCGCCTCCGGCATACATGAAAGGAGCATCAGGCTTCCGGGCTATCTCCTGAAGTCTGGTATTGAACATACTGGTATATAACGACCGCATCTGGCTGTTGCGGTAATCTTTATATGTAATTGAAGCTGCCTTTGGTTGTTTGAACATTATCTGTGCATCAAATCCCGATGCTTCCTTATCAGTAACAACACTTATAAGCGGATCGGTGTTTTCGGGGACAGGGAATTCGATTCTTGGCTGAGGATTACTCTTAGCAGGTATACGTCCGAAATGTTCTCTGATCTTTTCTTCGGCCAGTTTTGTATCTATGTCCCCCACAACCACCACAGCCATCAGATCGGGTCTGTACCAGTTATTGTAAAAGCTTCTGAGAGTATCGTACGGAAATGATTTAATAATTTCAACCTTACCTATCGGCAGCCGCTCTGCATATCTTGATCCTTTTAAAAGGACGGGGATATATTTCTGCATCATACGGTCCTCAGCACCAAGCCCCAATCTCCATTCCTCAACAATCACTCCTCGTTCCTTGTCAATTTCAACATCTTCAAGGCTCACCTGATGGGCCCAGTCTTCCAGTACCTGAAAGCCCGTATTTATTGTTTCAGCCTTATCAGTCGGAACTTTCAGCATATATATTGTCTGATCGAAACTCGTAAAAGCATTAATTTCGGCTCCGAACTTCATCCCCATTTCTTCAAGCATATCAACAATCCTGTTGCTGGGGAAGTTCTTCGTACCATTAAAGCACATATGTTCCATGAAATGTGCCAGGCCCTGCTGCCCGTCAGTCTCACATATTGATCCGGCATTGACAGCCAGCCTCAGTTCCACCCTCTGCTCGGGTTTCTTGTTATATTTGATATAATAGGTAATTCCGTTATCAAGTCTGCCGATCTTAATTGAAGGATCCGGAGGGACAGGAGTATCAGGGTCACCAGTCTGAGCAACTATCAACGATGAAACCAATATCCATGATGCAATTGCCAATAAAAATTTATTAATTTTCATTATCTTATATTTAATCTGATTAATTCATAAACTATAACAACAAACAATTATCTAAATTATCAAATAAATATTTACCGGGAATCCGAAAACCAATTTTTTACTCCGTTTTCATGGGGATAAAGAGGTTATTCTACCTTTACGATTCTTTCTTTTTTTTCTCCGGCCTCTATCTCTACAAGCTGAAATCCACCCCTAAATCCCTGCCTGCGCTGTCGCTTCGGCAGGCAGGCCCCAGGAGGAAAGTCTTTAATGGTACCGTAATGTAAAATTAAACATAAAAGGCAATTATTGCAAGCTGAATGCCGGCTTATCTTGCGGTGGTTTTTATCATTTTTAACAAAATGGTATGATAATTGAAAGAATTATCTATTAACTTTCCGGTTCTTTAAAAAATCATCATAATTATGACCTCGACAAGAAGAAATTTCATTAAAACAGCATCTGTACTGGCAGCAGGGTCAGTTATTCCTCTCGAAGCACTTTATTCACGATCAGGGGTTAGAGTAGCTCCCTCTGACAAGATCAGAGTGGCACTCATTGGAGGTAACAGTATGGGATGGAGCGATCTTTCATCATTCCTTAAGAATCCCGAAGTTGAATGTGCCGCCATGTGTGATGTTGACCGCAATGTGCTAAACCGACGGACTGATGAAGTAATAAAAATGGGGCGGCCCAAACCCAAACTTTATGTTGACTACCGCAATATGCTTGAGAATAAGGATATTGATGTTGTAATCATCGGAACTCCCGACCACTGGCACTGTCTTATGCTCTGCGATGCACTCGAAGCAGGAAAACATGTATATGTTGAAAAACCTATCGGGAATTCGATTGCAGAGATCAACATTATGCAGAAAGCTGTAAAGAAGCACGGAAAAATAGTCCAGGTGGGCCAATGGCAGAGAAGTCAGCCTCATTTTGTTGATGCGATAAATTACCTCAAATCCGGAAAGCTTGGCCGTATCAGAGCCTGTAAAGCATGGTCATTTGTCGACTGGAAAACTGCCATACCCAAGGTCCCGGATTCACCGGTTCCTGCAGGAGTCGATTATGATCTGTGGCTCGGCCCGGCACCGAAAAGGCCCTTTAACAAGAACCATTTCCATCAGTCATGGCGATGGTACTGGGAATATGCCGGAGGAGTAATGACCGACTGGGGAGTACATCTGATAGATTATATTCTCTACGGAATGAATAAATCTGTACCTGCCTCAGTTATGGCTATTGGCGGAAAATACGCTTTCCCCGATGATGCAATGGTAACTCCCGATACGATGACTGCCGTTTACGATTTTAAAGATTTTACAATGACATGGGAACATACAATCGGTATCGGACTCGGTAACTGGAAAAGACCTCACGGAATGGCTTATACAGGAGAGAACGGAACTCTTGTACTTGACCGTAAAGGGTGGGAGGTATTCCCCGAAAAAGAAAGAACAGAAGCAGTACCGCTCCAGGCAAATGTTGGCGTCGGTCTTGACCTGCATGTAAGAAATCACCTCGACTGCATTAAGAACAATACTCCGCAGAAGCTTAACGCCGATATAAATATTGGCCGTAATGTTGGCCTGGTCGCACAAATGGGAAATATTGCTTTCCGGACCGGAGAAAAGGTCTTCTGGAATAATGATAAACAGCTCTTTACAACAAAAACAGCAAACAGCCTTATAATACCAAAATATAATAACGGCTATACACTTCCAAGATATTAGCTTCCTGTAAGAGACTGTGTGAAAAGCATCCTCGTTCGTCTTACCCCTAAATCCCCCAGGGGGGACTTATTGAACTACTGATACTTATAAAGTCCCCCTTGGAAGGTTTATGGGTAGATTAGGACTTTTCACACATTCTCTTAAACCGACGTTCATCTACTTCTTTAATACAGGGAGGATTATCCTGCTTGTGTTTTTATTATCATGCCAGATCCGGATTACCGATTTCTGAAAATCGCTTTCAGAAGCTTCATATATATTCACAAATTTCTGAGGGTTTCTGTCGGCAAGAGGAAACCAGCTGCTTTGTATCTGTATCATTATCCTGTGACCTTTCCTGAAGGTATGGGCCACATTCCCGATATCATATTTAACCCTGTCGATCTTTCCCGGGACAAATGGCTGTGGTTTTTCAAAACTATTCCTGTATCTTCCCCTGAATATTTCAATATGTACCGGCATTTCATATCCTCCCATGGGATAAGACTGTGAATGTTCCTCTTCTGAATAGATATCTACGTCATTCCAGGAAAGATCGTCAGGAAATACATCAATGAGCTTTACTACAAAATCAGCATCAGTGGTTGAAATTGATGCAGCCAGATCAGCAGTTACTACACCTGTAACAGTAATATCTTCATCAAGGACCGGAGTCTTAAAGGACAACACATCCGGTCTTCGTTCCGCAAAACGCTGATCATCTGTCATGTATTCCCTGGTCCTTTGAAAGTGGACATGCCCGGCATATGGGACAGGTTTTGAAGGATCACTTAAGTATTCACTGTAAGAAGTTTTTACTTCCGGAATGTTCCATCCGAGCTCTCCTCCTCCATGCAGAAACAGGCTTTTGTCTTCTTTTCCGGCAGGAGGCCAGTTTTCAAAAGTCATCCATTCATTCGATCCGGTAAGAAAAATGTTAGCCTCTGCAAGATTTGAAATATCTCCTTTCCCTTTTAAAAAATAATTGAAGAAGGGTATTTCAAAATTCTGCTGGTACCAGAGGGATGTATTGCTTCCGAAATTAATATTACCAAGATGAGTACCGTCAGTTGCAGCCCATTGTGTATGATACCACGGACCCATTATCAGCTTGTTAAATTCTTTCCCGGGATTATTTTGTTCAGCTGCCAGGTACGCATTCCAGGCACCCCAGTTATCCTCAGCATCAAAATGACCACCAACCCATAACATTGCCGGGTTGAGGCTTTTTGTAGCATTTCTGGCATCACGGGCTTTCCAGAATGAATCATAATCAGGATGAGCAAAAAGGTCTTTCCAGAACTTTACAGTGTCACCTGTCAGTTTCATAAAAGCAGTTAAAGGACCCGTTTCAAGGAAGAATTTATAGTTATCATGGATGGGAAATCCGGCACTTACGGGACCAACCGTTGTGGGATAAGCGCGTGGCGTACCAAATCCTGATCCCAATGCTGAATAAAAGCTGAAAGCATCCATCAGGAAAAAGGCACCGTTGTGATGGAAGTCATCTCCGATGAACCAGTTTGTGACAGGCGCCTGGGGACTGACTGCAACGAGAGCCGGATGATTACTGGCAGCTGCCATTGTTGAATAGAATCCCGGATAAGAAATTCCGAACACCCCCGCTTTCCCATTATTCCCCGGGACATTCTTCAGGAGCCAGTCAATGGTATCATATGTATCGCTCGACTCATCAATATCGTTATTTGTTTTTTTATCAGGATTGAAAGGCCTTATATCGACAAAATCACCGTCGCTCATCCACCTGCCCCTGACATCCTGGTTAACCATTATATAACCTTCCCGGAGGTAATATTTCAAATAGCTGTTCCAATAAGCTTTCATGGCCTTCCCATAGGGAGCACATGAATATGG
>JAKQPD010000211.1 GCA_029564935.1 Bacteroidota bacterium | reverse complement strand
ATCAATCCATAAATATATTCCAACAGCAAAACATGCAAAAAATATTACAATACCACTTAGAATAAAGATCAGTAACTTTTTCATTTAATGGAATTCCTTATACAAATTATTTTACAGATCTGTAAGAGACCTCCTTATAATAAACTACCGATAAATCATCATGGTTTTGTAATCCGATATAACCTGATAAAGGCCTGGGTCCTCTGTCCGGCTCAAAATCCCTGGTTTTTGGCGGGACCTCATCCCCTTCAGTAAAGTCAGTTACCAGTTCGTTATTCACATAAACTATGGTTCTCGGACCGTCAAGAGTTATTTCCATAGTATTCCATTCCCCCGCATTCTTCTGCGGGTGAGCCTTCGCTTTTGTTAATGAATATAAAACTCCGGTACAGTGATAATCACCTCCGACGTGTCTTGTGCCGTTATCAATCTGAACCTCGTAACCCCTATTGACAGCCTCCCATTCATCTGATGGTTTATCGGGTATTCTTATAAAAACTCCGGCATTACAGTCATTGTCCTTCACAGTATAGACAACTCTGATTATTACATTGCCAAATTTCTCTGCAGGATATAAGATCATACCCATTCCGCCGACAGTTTTCAATAAACCATTTTCGACTACAAATTCACCCGGGCCAACCTGCTCCCAGCCTGTCAGATCCTTACCGTTGAAAAGCTGATGCCATTTCTGATCCTGACATGAACAGACTATCAGAAATATGAAAATGAATAAAAATAAGAAATGTCGCTTCATAATAAATGTAAGTTAGTTGGAATAAGTCTGAAATGTATTCTTATGCAAGTTATAAAAAATGAAGGAATAAAATCAGATACATTTGGATTTCAATGATTTTTTATCGTAGCTTTTGAAACCGGTTGTTTTATTATCAGGGAGGGTGAAGTTACTTGACAGGGTTTTCATAAAAACGGTGATCGTTTTTTAAAATCCGGGTCACTGAAATAATTTATTTTTGTTGACAGACTAAATTAAAAATAAAAAAAATATAAAAATAGCCTTATTTATTTCGAGTATTATGATGATATTATCAGGATTGGCCTGTATAAATAGTGATGAGGCTCTTACGGATAACCGGCTTGCTGAGACTACATACATTATTCCTGTTTATGGTAATTTATCATCCGAAGATTGCGTAATTAAATAAATTCAAGTATATTTGAATAATATTAAAAAATTAATAATTATTCAAGTCAGTTTGAAAAAATGGAGAATATATTTGAGGAAATTAGAAGATACAATTTATGGGATGGGGAAAATCTGAATACGGGCTTTATAAGGACATATTATCTGGAGCGGATATCCGGTTTAACAGGTAATAAGCTTATCAAAGTACTTGTTGGACAGCGCCGCAGCGGAAAAAGTTATGTATTGCGTCAACTGATAAATCTTTTAATTACACAAAAAAAGGTCAGACCGGGTAATATTTTTTATGTGAACAAGGAATATTCAGCCTTTGACGATATTAAATCATCTTCTGACCTGGAAGCACTTTTTAAATTCTATATTGATACTATTAAGCCTTCCGGGAAGATATACATCTTTCTTGATGAGGTCCAGAACATAGAAAAATGGGAGTCTTTTGTCAACTCATATTCTCAGGATTTTACCCGGGAATATGAACTATTCTTAACTGGGTCCAATTCGAGACTTTTATCGGGAGAACTTGCCACCTTGCTGTCCGGCCGGTATGTGGAATTTGAAATTTTTCCCTTTAGTTATTTTGAAACAGCTGATCTTTCCAAACAGAAACCTTCAAGGGAAAGCTTCATTAACTATATCACAACGGGAGGCTTGCCTGAATTAGTTAATATCAGTAATGATGAAAGTCAGAGGTATTATGTTGAGAGTTTGAAGAATACAATCATTTTAAGAGATATTGTTGAACGCCATAATATTAAAGATCCGACACTTCTTGAAGATATTTTCAAATTTATGGTAGTCAACATTGGTAATCTTACTTCAATAAACAGTATTATCAAATATTTTAAAAGCAGGCAAAAGAAAACCAACTATGAGACACTTTCTTCATATGCAGAATATATAACAGATACTTTCATCATGCACAAGGCTGAACGATTTAATCTGAGAGGGAAACAGATCCTTGGAGGCGAATGTAAGTATTACCTGAATGACCTGGCATTTAAGAATTATCTGTTTGGATTTTCTCCGGCAGATATGGGATATAACCTCGAAAATTATGTTTTTAATCAGCTCAGAAGACTGGGGTATATTGTAAATGTTGGTGTAATGAACAATTTCGAAATAGATTTTGTGGCAAAAAAACCGGAAAAAACCCTCTATGTCCAGGTTTCCTATCTTTTAAGCTCCCCGGAAGTAGTTGAAAGAGAATTTGGAAATTTGCTCCGGATAAAAGATAATCATGAGAAGATAGTTGTATCGCTTGATGAAGTGAAATTTTCAGATTACCAGGGGATAAAGCATGTTCACCCATGGGAGCTGACTTAATTCCTCACTAAAAGGATAAATAATCAGGTTGCAAATCTTTATCTTTGATTTAAAATCCTTACAAACATAGCTTCATGATAAAATCTGCATTAATCTTTTATAACCTTATCCTGTTGGCAACAGCATCTATGTGTGTAAGCAATGATGCGCCTTCAGTAAATAAACAATCTGCCGGTAATACTTATATGAATCCCGTATACCCTTCAAGTATGCCTGATCCTACAGTAATTAAAGCCCCGGATGGATTTTTCTATTTATATGCCACGGAAGATGTTAAAAATACTCCAATTCTCCGGTCAGCTGATCTGGTGACATGGAATCTTATCGGAACCGCATTTACAGCTGAGACACGACCTTCTTTCGAGCCAAAGGGTGGAATATGGGCTCCTGATATCAACTTTATAAATGGGAAATACGTTCTTTATTATTCAATGTCGGTGTGGGGTGGGGAATGGACCTGTGGAATTGGTGTGGCTGTCAGTGACAAACCTGAAGGTCCTTTTACCGACAGGGGAAAATTATTCCGGAGTAATGAGATCAATGTACAGAATTCAATAGATCAGTATTATATTGAGGAAGATGGAAAAAAATATCTTTTCTGGGGAAGCTTCCATGGGATTTATTCAATTGAATTGACTGATGACGGACTTTCGGTACTGCCCGGAGCGGAAAAGCGCCTGGTAGCGGGTACAGCTTATGAAGGGACCTGTATTTTTAAAAAGGATGGCTTCTATTACTTATTTGCTTCAATCGGGACCTGCTGTGAAGGCGTGAAAAGTACGTATACCACTGTTGTCGACCGTTCAAAAAACCTCTTCGGTCCATATCTTGACAAATCCGGAAGGAGCATGAACGATAATTATCATGAAGTTCTGATCCATGGCAACGACCGCTTTGCGGGGACGGGACACAATTCAGAAATTGTTACCGATAATAAAAATAAAACATGGATATTGTATCATGCAGTCGATAAGATCAATCCCCGTGGCAGGGTTTTAATGCTCGATGAGGTTCAATGGAAGGATGGATGGCCATTCGTCGACGGCAATGTACCTGGTTCAGGCCGGAACAAACCATCCTTCTGACTTTATGATATGACTTTCATCCGGTCTGGCTTATTTACTTAATAAAATCATCTCAATAATTCTTTTTAATTAAGAGTATCTTTGTCCGGTATGGAACAGAAAGGCTCCCCGGTCGAACTTGGAACGGGCAATATCCGGCAATTGCTTCTTAAATATGCAATTCCATCGGTTATTGCCATGACTGCCGCTTCTCTGTATAATATAACTGACAGTATCTTCATCGGGCAGGGAGTAGGGGCGCTTGCCATATCCGGACTGGCTATTACTTTCCCCCTGATGAACCTGTCTGCAGCTTTCGGATCTCTTGTAGGAGTTGGGGCCTCAACTCTCATGTCACTAAGGCTGGGACAAAAAGACTATAGCACTGCAAATAATATCCTCGGGAACGTTTTCGTACTTAACCTGATACTTGGACTGGCCTATACAATTCTGGTCCTTCTTTTCCTCGATCCGATCCTCCGCTTCTTCGGTGCCAGTTCAGAAACTCTTCCGTACTCCCACGATTTTATGGTAATTATCTCTCTCGGCAACGTTATAACTCATCTTTACTTCGGACTGAATGCCATGCTGAGGGCAACGGGTCATCCTTATAAATCGATGTATGCCACAATATTCTCAGTAGTTATTAATGTGGCGCTGGCGCCGGTCTTCATTTTTGTTTTCAGGTGGGGTATCCGCGGAGCTGCGCTGGCAACAGTCATTGCCCAGACCTCCATGCTTTTGTGGCAGATATCACATTTTACAAATAAAAATAATTTTATTCATCTTCAAAAAGGAAGCCTCAGGCTGAAACGGAAAATAGTCATTGATTCCCTGTCGATCGGAACAGCCCCTTTCCTGATGAACTCGGTAGCAAGTATAATTGTGATCCTCATAAATACGAGCCTGATAAGATATGGTGGTGACCTGGCTGTAGGAGCATACGGTATAATCAACCGCATAGCATTCCTTTTCATGATGGTTGTAATTGGATTTAACCAGGGAATGCAGCCGATAGCAGGATACAATTTCGGTGCACGACAGTACAACCGGGTGAACCATGTACTGAAACTGACAATTATCCTTGCTACCTCGGTTGTTACGGCAGGGTTTATTATCGGTGAACTGTTCCCACGGACCGTGGCTTCAATTTTTACGAGAGAAAAGGAACTGAT
>JAKQPD010000275.1 GCA_029564935.1 Bacteroidota bacterium | reverse complement strand
CGTCGTGTTATCTGGTCGGTAAATGCCGGGATATCAGTATCCTGATTATCAATTGTCCATCTGTCATTCAAAGCCTTGCTTGTTCCTTTGCTCGGCGCTTCTATCTGTATTCTTGTTGCATTGAATATGTCATTACCCTGTGATCCCTGAATAAGGAAGGATAGTGTGAAGTTTTTCCATGCCATGCTGTTATTCCATCCGAAAACGAAATCAGGTGATGAATTTCCTATCACGGTCACATCGCCGGCTTCAGTGATCTTTCCGTCATTGTTCATATCCTTATATTTCTGATCGCCTGGCAGCTGGCCATACTTCAGGGCTTCGGCCCGTTCACTTTCTCCCCATGTTCCCAGAACAATATATCCTCGCATCTGACCCATTGGCTGGCCTTCCTGCAGATACATGAGGGAGTTGGATGTTGCATTGTAGATCTGGTACCCGCCTCCGGTATTTGTTCTCAGCCCCATTGGCAGTTCATTTACAAGCTTAAGAACCTTGCTCCTGTTTATTGTAATATTTACCCCGGTATTCCATCTGAATGCACCGACTACAGGATCGCCGCCGACAGTAATTTCAAGGCCTTTGTTTTCAATTGATCCGACATTATCCAGTAACTGAGCACTTGGCGCCCCGGTATAGAAAGGTACCGGTTTGTTCAACAACAGATCGGTAGTTTCCTTTCTGTAAATATCTACCGTGGCAGTAAGCCTGCCCTTAAACAAGCCCATGTCAATCCCCAGATCAGTCTGTGCAGTGGTCTCCCATTTGAGGTTTACATTAGCAGCGCTTGTTATTCCATAACCAATATCCGTTATACTAGTCCCATTGTAAGGATAGTTCAATCCCGATCCGATCTTGGCCAGGGAACCGTAAACAGCAATTGCCTGATTACCGGTTTTACCCCAGCTGCCCCGGAGTTTAAGATCCGAAAATATGTTAAGATTTTTAATGAACTCTTCTTCGGATGCTCTCCAGGCTATTGATGCTGACGGGAAATACCCCCACTTATTATTCTTTCCAAACACTGATGATCCGTCAGCCCTGTAGCTGACTGTAAGAAGATATTTATCCGCAAACCCATAGTTGACACGGACCAGCCATGAATTAATACTTCTCCTTGAATCATAGGATGACCTGTAGTTAGTCTGGCTTGCTCCGCCGATATCATATACTCCTGTAATATCCGAGGCAAATCCCTGAGCCTGGATATCTGAACCATAGCTCTTCGTTGACTGTTGTTCAGCCACTCCCGTCAGAGTAATATGATGCCTGTCATTTATAATTTTATCATAGGTAAGAATATTGGAATTCTGGTAATAAAGGCTTTTATCATCTATCAGGTTACCAATTCCATTAATAGGTCGTCCCATTTTTGTCAGGGTATTGTAATATTGTTTTTTGTCAGAATTATTAATTCCTGCAGCGCCGGTAACTCTGAAAGTAAGCCCCTCGAGGATCGTGAATTCCAGAAATGAGTTCATATTGGTTGTCATATTGCTCAGCTCGTTGAAAGATCCCATAGCAGTAGCCATCGGGTTCCACACATCCCTGTCGCCATATGTACTTGGAGGTCTGCTGTAATTACCAAGCTCATCAAAGACCGGTGTTATCGGATCAAAGCGAAGAACGGCATTAACGGCCTGTGTAAGAATGTCGACATATCGGGTACCCTCACCGGATGGTGGTATATTGCCCCTGTCTTTGATTACATTCATATTCAGGCCTGCTCTCAGCCATTTTGAAAGGTTCATATCCAGGTTTGACCTCAGGGTATAACGTTCGAACTGGGTATTGACGATCAATCCTGTCTGATCAAAATATCCACCTGCAATGAAGTATCTGACTGATTCCGATCCTCCTCTTATTGAAATCTGGTGCATCTGCAAAGGTGCTTTCCGGAACATTTCGTCCTGCCAGTCAGTTCCTCCTGTCCTTTCCAGCTCGGCAATCTGTGCTTCGGTGAAAGGTAATACAGGGTCGCCGTACAGATTCTGGGATGCTTTCCATATATTGGCTATCCGGGCATATTCACCCGCATTGAAAAGATCGATTTTCTTTACTATGGACTGAATTCCGTAGCTATAGCTGTAATCAAAGACAGGAGCGCCTGTTTTTCCTCTTTTGGTTGTAACAAGAATTACTCCGTTGGCGCCTTTAGAGCCGTAAATAGCTGTAGCCGAGGCATCCTTAAGTACTTCTATTGATTCCACCTCATTGGGATTCAAAGAGCTGAGATCGCCTCCCTGGAATCCGTCTATTACAACAAGTGCATTGTTGCTTCCGGTTATCGAGTTACCTCCACGGATCCTGATTGTTGCTGCTCCGCCCGGAGCCCCGTCATTATTTGTGACAACCACACCGGCGGCACGTCCCTGTAAGGCTTCATCTGACCTGATAGA
>JAKQPD010000273.1 GCA_029564935.1 Bacteroidota bacterium | reverse complement strand
GTATTATTATTTCTTTTAGTCTTTATACTGGCAAAGACGATTGTGACAAATGCCCAGGATTATGATATCCTTCTGAAAGGCGGGCATGTAATAGATCCGAAAAACAGGACTGACAGAATAATGGATGTTGCTGTCAAAGATAGTAAAATAGCCAGGATTGCAAATAGTATTGATGCCTCTGAAGCCCGGCGGGTAATAAATGTTTCAGGGATGTATGTTACTCCCGGGATTATTGACATGCATGTGCATGTTTATTATGGTACAAAGATGGATCAGGGATTAATGAATGGTCCTTCATCGGTTCAGCCCGATGCTTTCTCATTCCGTGCAGGGGTAACCACCTTTGTGGATGTCGGAAGTTCAGGCTGGAGATCATTTCCTGATTTCAAAAGACAGACTATTGAAAATTCCCAGACAAGGGTTCTTGCTTTCCTTAATATTGCTGCAGAGGGCATGAGGGGAGGGCCGTTTGAGCAGACTACTCTTGATATGAATCCACGGAGAACTGCCAGATGTGCAAAGGAGAATTCACCGGTGGTTGTCGGGATCAAGCTCGCCCATTACAGCGGGCATGAGTGGGGCCCCACAGACAGCGCCGTCATGGCAGGGAAACTGGCCAATCTGCCTGTAATGATAGATTTCGGATCAGCTACACCACCTCTATCAATTGAAGAATTATTCATGAAACACCTTCGTCCGGGTGATATTTTCACACATCCTTATGCCTGTTTCCCTGATTCAAGGGAAACGGTAGTTGATGAAAACGGCAAAGTAAAACCTTTTGTTTTCGCAGCTCAGAAACGTGGGATCAAATTCGATCTGGGACATGGTGGAGGATCTTTCACATGGAAACAGGCAATTCCATCCGTGAAACAGGGATTTATTGCTGATGCAATCAGTTCAGACCTTCATACCGGCAGTATGAACAGCGGAATGAAAGATATGGCCAATCTTATGTCGAAAGTGCTGAATTTGGGATTACCGCTTCAGGATGTCATACTGAGGTCAACCTGGAATCCCGCAATGATG
>JAKQPD010000267.1 GCA_029564935.1 Bacteroidota bacterium | reverse complement strand
CTATCGATCATTGTTGGACTTATTCCATTTCTTCTTTCAGGAAAGGATGAAAGGTTCTGGTTTGCACTGGCAGCAGGAACTATCGGAGGGCTGGTATTCAGTGTAGTGGGGCTGGTGGTGTATCAGCCCATAATGTTAAGGCAGAGAGCAGGGGGCAGGGTGCAAGGAGCAGGGAGCAGAGCAGGGTGCAGGGTGCAAGGAGCAAGAGGCGAGGGGAATGAGAGTAGATTAATTTAGATTTTAATTTAAATAAAATTATTATGGAATATTTCAGGTTTGAAAATATGGATATCTGGAAAGATGCTATCAGCATCTCAGATGTACTTTTTGATTACGCTGATAATGCAGAAGAGAAGAAGTTATTCAAATTTTCTGAACAACTGCGGGCTGCATCAATGAGCATTTCAAATAATATTGCTGAAGGTTCCGGGTCCTTTTCTGACAAGGAATTTGCCAGCTTCCTTAATATAGCCCGACGATCAGTTTTTGAATGTGCAAATATTCTGCATATCTTTTTCAGAAGAAAAATTATATCTGCTGACGAGAAACAGCAGATATACTTGAAATTGATTTATTTAAGCAAGAAAATTACCAACTTCAGAAAAGCATTAAACAAAAAGTCATGAATCCCCACTTCCAGCCCCCCGATCTCAGCCCTCTGCACCCTGCTCTCAGCTCCCAGCCCCCCGCACCCTGCTCTCAGCCCCCTGCTCTCCGCTCCCTGCTCTCAGCACCCCGCTCCCTGCTCTCCGCTCCCTGCTCCCAGCCCCCTGCTCTTCCGTAAATAGATAAATCATATCATAAACTGAAAATATGGTAAGATTCCTAATAACCCGGCCTGTAGCAGTAACAATGACCTTCCTGGCACTCATCATGCTTGGGATTGTTGCTTCTCTCAGACTGCCTGTATCGCTGATGCCGGATATTGATATCCCCGAGATAACGGTTGCCATATCACGGCCTGATGTAAGCGCAAGAGAGATGGAAAACACTGTGGTAAGTGTTTTACGCCGAAACCTTCTGCAGGTACCCGGTCTTGATGACATTCAATCCGAATCACGAAACGGAAGTGCACTTATACGGCTGAGGTTTAAGTTTGGAAATGATGTCAATCTTGCTTTCATGGAAGTAAATGAAAAGATTGACGGCGCCATGAACAACCTCCCGCGCGATCTTGAGAGGCCAAGGATAATAAAGGCAAGCGCCACGGATATACCGGTCTTTCTGCTAAATATAACACTTACGGACGATAAGGCTGGTGAGGAGAAATTCATTGAATTAAGCGAATTTGCTGAGACAGTCATTAAAAGAAGAATTGAACAGTTGCCTGAAGTCGGTATGGCTGACATCACGGGACAGATAAAACGGGAGATTTATATCAGTCCCGATAGTAAAAAGATGCATAGCCTGGGTATAACTGAAAATGATGTTACACAGGCGGTAAGTCTTAATAATATCAATATCGGCAGCATAATGGTAAAAGACGGCAAATACCTGTACAACCTCGAGTTCAGTTCATATCTGAAGGATCCGGAGGATGTAAGGAATATCTATATAAAATCAGGTGACAGGCTTTT
>JAKQPD010000245.1 GCA_029564935.1 Bacteroidota bacterium | reverse complement strand
CAAGATCGGTCCTGATCCAATGAATCTCATTATCCCTGATAAACAGCCCTTTCCGGTATAGTCCCGGATGAGACTGGCCTTCACCCACATAAATTACATTATTCTGAACATCTGTGCCGATTACGAACAGAGGTTCCTTATATCCGCCTATATTAATTCCTTTTCGCTGTCCGATTGTAAAGAAATGAGCTCCGCTGTGAATTCCGATTCTTTTTCCAGGCAGTTCTCCGGACTGATGGGGAGCCGAAATTTCTTTCAGAAGATCATCCGTTGCATTCTCATCGGGGAAACCTGAGTGCCATGAAGCGTGATATGCTGTCTTATCAATTTCGATTACCGGTCCTTCCTTTGCTTTAAGTTTTTGCTGGAGGAATACAGGAAGATGAACCTTTCCTATAAAACAAATTCCCTGGGAATCCTTCCGGCTTGCTGTCGGAAGTCCGATGTCATAAGCAATCTTCCTTACTTCCGGCTTGGTAAGGTCTCCAACCGGAAATAAGGCTCCGGCAAGCTGTTCCTGAGTTACCTGGCAAAGAAAATAACTCTGATCCTTGTTCTCATCTTTACCTGAAAGCAGCCTGCAGACATTTTTTTCTCCTGAAATTACCGTATCCTTACGGCAATAATGTCCGGTTGCTACAAGTTCAGCTCCAAGCTTTTTTGCTTCAAGGACAAAGGAATCAAATTTGATCTCCCTGTTGCAGAGCACATCCGGATTGGGTGTTCTTCCCTTTTCATATTCAGAGAACATATAATCTACAACCCTGAGGCGGTATGCTTCACTCAGATCGACAACGTGAAAAGGGATTCCGGCTTTTTTTGCCACCATCTCCGCGAACATAACATCATCCTCCCAGTGGCAGTCGCTCTGGAGCAACCCTGTTGTATCATGCCAGTTCCTCATGAAAAGCCCGCATACATCATATCCCTGTTCCTTAAGCAACCATGCTGCAACGCTTGAATCTACTCCTCCTGATAACCCTATAACTACTCTTTTTTTCACATGTCAAAGATATTTAAAAATGCTAACTTTAGCCCTGATGAACAATGGCACACTGACAATATACAGCGCATCGGCAGGTTCGGGAAAAACTTTCCGGCTGACTAAAATTTATCTCAGCCATCTGTTCAGATCAGGATTTAGCTACCGCAAAATACTTGCAGTGACATTTACAAACAAAGCCACTGCAGAGATGAAAGGCCGGATACTGGATCAGCTTTTTTGCCTGGCAAATGGCGGAAAATCAGAGTATCTTGATGATCTCATTTCCGAAACAGGGAAAAATGAGGAAAAGATCAGGGAAGAAGCTTCGGAATTGCTATTTTCAATTCTGCACGATTTTTCGAGATTCTCGATCTCAACAATCGATTCATTTTTCCAGAAAGTTATCCGGTCGTTTGCCAGGGAAACAGGACTTCATTCCGGTTTTAATGTTGAACTCGACCACAGCATAATTCTGTCATCTGCTATTGATGAAATGATCGCTTCATCGGTTGATGATCCCGGCATAAGAAGCTGGCTGACAGATTACGTCATGAGGAATCTTGAAGAAGAAAAATCATGGAACCTGAAGACCGAGATCACAACTCTTGCTGAAGAGCTTTTCAGGGAAAAGTTTAAGATCCTTTCCGGGTCCGAAAAGGAAAAACTTGAAGATAAATCCTTTCTGCGTGACTATATTAATAAGATAAGGACTCTGGTATCATCCACCGAAAAGACTTTGACAGGTTTTGGTGAAGATTTGAAATCGATATGTACGAAGTTTGGATTGTCGGATGATATGTTTTACGGCAAAAGCAGGGGCATACCTTCATTTGTCAGATCTCTTTCGGAGGGCAGGATGGTTCCGGCAAACAATACAGTACGGCTCATTCTTGATGATAACCCCCGGTGGTCGGCAAAGGAACCATCCCCTGAGCTGTTAAGCGCAATAAGCGGGGGATTGGAAGAAACACTGAGAAAAGCAATCAGCTACTGTGATGAAAATTTTACAACTTATAACACTGCCCTGGCAATTTCCAGGAATGTATATGCCCTTGGTATCCTTTCTGATGTCCTTGGCAAAGTAAGGAAGGTTACTTCAGATGAAAACAGCTTTCTTCTGTCGGAAGCGGGAGAATTCCTGAATCTTATAACAGGTAATGATCAGGCGCCTTTTATATACGAAAAGACAGGGAATCACTATGAGAACTACATGATAGATGAATTCCAGGATACCTCCATTCTTCAATGGAAGAACTTCTATCCACTCATCGATGAAAGCATGAGCAGAGGTTTTGATAATCTTATTGTAGGGGATATCAAACAATCGATCTACAGGTGGAGGAATAGTGACTGGAGGATTCTGGCCAGCCTGCTGACTGAAAAGGTTGACAATGAGCGGATTTTATCCAAATCGCTTAATAATAACTGGAGAAGCCGGTCGGATATAATCAGGTTCAACAATACTCTCTTCTCTCTCATACCGCTTCAGGCTGACAGTTTTTTTTCTGACAGCGGATTCCACTCCGGGTTCGCTGACCTCTATGCAGACTCTGTTCAGTCGGACCCGGGAAAAAGGAAAGGGGGATACGTCAGGCTGGATATTGTTGATGTTGTCCTGAATAAGGAGGATGGCCGGGAAAAGGGCGAAGAAGATCAAAAGGAAAAAAACTTGAAAGAAATTGTTCTGGAAAGGATCCCGGGAGTTATTGAAATGTTTCAGGATCATGGATATCAGGCTTCTGATATCGGGATCATTGTAAGAGAAGTGAAAGAAGGGGAATCTGTTGTGAAGAGAATGATCGATTACAGCAATATCTGTTCTCCTGAGAAAAAATGCAAATATTCCTATGATGTGGTTTCTGATGATTCCCTGACTTTATCGTCCTCACATGTAATTAATTTCATTACTGCTGCGCTGAAGGTGATCTGTGATACCAAAGATATTATAAGCAGGGCACAGATGGTCAGATTTTACAGTTTGTCGGCAACGGCTCCCGGTAAGGGGGACCTGGGTCTATATGACGGTTCAATTGCAGACAGTTCCCCTGATCTCTTTCCGGAAGATTCTGAACATTTCCTTGAAAAAATGCGTAACCGTCCGTTGTTTGAGATCACTGAAAGCATTATATCCTTCTTTGATCTTGGCAGCAATCCGGGTAATGTAGCATATCTGACAACTTTTCAGGACCAGGTGTTAAATTTCTCACGCACTAAAAGCTCTGATGCTGATTCATTCCTGGAATGGTGGGAAAGTACAGGAAACCGGAAATCAATTTCACTGCCTTCAAACCGGAATGCTGCAAGGATACTGACAATACATAAGGCTAAAGGGCTTGAATTTAAGATTGTTATACTTCCTTTCCTTTCCTGGACACTCGACTATCCCTCAGGAAAACAACCCATTATGTGGATAAGGCCGGATAAACCGCCTTTCAGTGACCTCGGGATTGTACCTGTAAAATATTCCTCTAACCTTGCCAATACATTTTTTGCCGATGATTACCACATTGAAAAATACTTTTCATATGTAGATAATATTAATCTTTTATATGTGGCAATGACAAGGGCTAATGACGCCATTTATGGATTTATTCCCGGAAATACTGCAAAGTCTTCCACAATTGCGGGGATTATAAAAAATGCAATTACCTCGGGTGAGAATCCTGCAGACAACCAGGGAATTATCCTGAAAGAGTATTTCAATGAATTAAAGGGTGTGTTTGAATACGGTAAGATCCCGGGAAGTACCGAAAAACCTGAGCTGAGTGAAGTGATAATTTCAGAATATTATACTGTTAACCGCCGGCATGAATCACTTAAGCTGAAACTCCACGGAGAGAATTATTTCACTCCTGCGGATGAAGCAAGTGAACAGAAAATAAATTATGGGAATCTGATGCATGAAGTTTTTGAAGGGATAAATACTGCTGATGATATCCCTTCAGCAATAAATAAACTGATAGTTGAAGGGAAAATTCCCGGATCCGCTTATGAGGGATTGGAGAAAAAACTAAAATCTCTGATCACTTCTCCAAAAGTTGCTGAATGGTTTGCTCCCGGCGCCAGGTTTTTTAAGGAAGCTGAGATACTTCTACCTTCCGGCACTACCCGCCGCCCCGACAGGGTAATCTTTAGCCATGGAAAAGCTATCGTGATCGACTTTAAATTCGGTGAGGAAGACAGGAAGTATATTGACCAGGCTCTGGGATACAGGGACCTTCTTGCCGGGATGGGTTATGAAAATATTGAAGCATTCATCTGGTACGTTGATAAAGATAAAATAGTTGAAGTATAGTGAGCGGAAGCCAATCTTATATTTCTTTTTACCCGCGGGGAAACAAGCGGAGGTTCAATTCCTATACTGACTATTTCAGGAAGAAATATGGGGAGAGAGTCCAAAAGGTATCAATAAATGCCGGTTTTACATGTCCGAACAGGGATGGTACAAAAAGTAAAGGCGGATGTACATTTTGTCTGAACGATGCTTTTAATCCCTCATATTGCAGACCGGAAAAATCAATAACAACCCAGATCAGTGAAGGGATTGAGTTTCATAAGAAACGTTACAGGCGGGCATCTTACTACCTCGCATATTTCCAGGCATACTCAAATACCTATGCGCCCATTGACCTGCTGCGTGAGATCTATGAAGAAGCATTAGCTTATCCCGGAGTTATCGGTCTTATAATCGGGACCCGGCCCGACTGTATTGATGAACAGAAACTGGCATATCTGAAAGGATTGTCTGAAAAGCACTATATATCAATCGAATATGGAATTGAGACTTGTTATGATAATACCCTTCTCAGGATCAACAGGGCTCATACATTCGAAGAGGCGGTTTTTGCGCTGAAATTAACCGCTCAATATTGTATAAATACCGGAGCCCATTTTATTTTCGGACTTCCCGGTGAGTCGGAAGAGATGATGCTTGAAGAAGCCCGGATAATTTCCGGGTTACCTCTTACGTCAGTTAAATTCCACCAGTTGCAGGTCATAAAGGGAACTCCCATCGAAAAGGAATATCTGGACCATCCTTCTGATTTTCATCTGTTCACATGGGGAAAATATCTGGAATTCATTATTAAATTCCTGGAATATCTTACACCCTGTATAATGGTTGAGCGTTTTACCGGGGAAGTTCCCCCAAGATTCCTGGCTTCTTCGCCCTGGGAAAAGCTGCGTAATGACCAGCTCGCCACAATAATTGAAAAGAAACTGGAAGAGCTTAATACCTGGCAGGGAAGATTATTCAGGCAATGACTGTTCAATAATGATCCTGACGCTTTCACCGGGCCGCAGTCTGACCGGAAATCCATTTCTTAATTCATCTCCGCCGATCACAATTTCTTTTCGGTTATTATCGGTAGTTATTGTGTAAGTCTTTCCTGATTCAACTGTAAAATATTCCGGGAACTGGTTGATACGTGGCCAGTCAAGAGGCAGGTTCATATACTCTTTATGTCGTGCAATATCCGGCATCAGCTTTCCTTCCCAACCTTTGGTCGAAGAAATTGTCAGGTACAACTTATTGTTATTATAGATCCCGCCATAGCGCAAATCATTATTCCATGGAATCAGATATGCACCGCCTGTCTTCCAGAGACAGTACATTATTGTGGTCCTTGCAAAATTACCGTCACCATGCCAGCCCTCAATTATTCCTGAAGGTTGCTGTTTATTCCACATCACCCTTATCTCACTTTCAATCCAGTCTTTTACTGAGGGGACTGGTTCTCTTACATAGAGATTCAGGGCGCCTTCTATTGCATCTGCATACCCGTCATGACTTTTTCCTTCCCAGGCAAAATTCCTGTATTTCTGATTAAGTACACTCAGAGCAAGGTTGACAGGCTCCCGGTACTTTTCTGTTTTGTCCAGAAGATAAACTGTATAGAATCCGTTGAGTGTATAACCGAAGTTATCGGCAATCCCTTCGTTTACCGGAACGCCTTTTACAGGATCAATTGAATTGTAGAATAATCCATCTTCATTTCTACCGGCTTCAAGTATTCTGTCAAGCATTGTATATAGCGGAGCCCTGTAAAGATTGCGTCTGGCTGTATCGGCAAAAGTTACTGTTGCATACAGTTCACATAATCCCGAGACTATCTCACATCCATGGTCCCTCAGTCTGAGGACTTTAAAATCATTTGTCGGATGATTACTGCCGAGCAGATAATAGTCACCAAGCCGCTCAGCCCAGTCAAGATATTTCTTATCTCCTGTCATCCGGTAAATTCTTGACAGTGCCTGAAGCATATCGCCGTTAACTTCGGGATTGTCGGAGCATATTTTCCCGAATGGGGTATCTGCAGGTGCATATTTCCAGATATCATCCAGGATGGCAATCAGTCTTTCCGACCATGGACTTGGGCCTAACCATTCGGTGAGGGGAATAAGGCCATCCTTGACATATTCAGCCGAACCGAAAATTATATCGCTCAGAACTGTATCTGCTCTGGCAAAACCCTTCTTTGAAAATGACCAGGTGTCCGGCATGGCCCCGATCCTGGATGTCAGCTTTTTCTCTGTTTCAAGCATCTCTTTCATCCGTCCTTCGAAAATATTCCTGTCGAGCAAACCAGACGTCAACACCATGAAAGGATAATTATCTGCTGCACAATCCTGGGCATTCCAGATGTCCCTGCTCTTCTCATCATTTATGTTCCTTGGTATCAAACCTGTCTCAGGATCTGCAAGTTCAAGCCAGCCATGAAGGAATTTCAGGCAACGATCATAACCTTCATTCACCGCAGAGGCATTATCCTCTGCCTGCCTGAATAATTCTTCCTCATCAGGAGTAAAAACGACCTTTGGATTACAGGCAAGCGACGAAATAATAATTACAACGGAAACAGCGCAGATACGTGATTTTTTCATTTTATCGGATTTTCAGGGTATATACAAATATATTCACTTTATAACTTCTTCAATCTTTTTTCCCTAATTTTGACAAAACTGATTCATATAACCCGGAACGCGGAACGCTGAACCCTAAACCTCTTCAATGGAATATTTCCTTCAACGCATAGCCCGGCACCTGTACACAACTCTCGGGAACAACCTTCACAACCACTGTCTTGTTTTCCCGAACAGGAGGGCAGGACTTTTTCTTAATAAATACCTTGCCGGGGAAATAAACAAACCCGTCTGGGCACCGGCCGTTCTTACAATCAATGACCTGTTTCATTCCTGGTCCGGACTTCAGCCGGCCGGGAATGAAATTCTGCTTTTCGAACTTTATAAAATATATATCAGGATCAGGAAAAGTAAAGAGAGCTTTGATGACTTTTATTTCTGGGGCGATATGCTCCTGAATGATTTTGACGATGTTGATAAATATCTTGCAGATGCATCAAAGGTTTTTCGTAATGTACTTGATCTTAAAAAGATAGATGAAGAGTTTGGAACCCTTACCGATGAACAGGTTGAAACAATCAGACGATTCTGGATGAATTTCAATCCTGCTAAACTGACAAAGGAAAAATCAGAATTCATAAATATCTGGTCGATACTGAATGATCTGTATAATGAATTCCGCAATACACTGAATGATAAGAAGATCGGCTATGAGGGAATGATTTTCAGGGAAGTTGTTGAAAACCATCTTCATGAAATATCAACCGGACTGAAATGGGAAAAGCTCCATTTCATAGGTTTCAATGCACTTAACAGGTGTGAGGATGAACTCATGATGAGCCTTAAGAAAGCCAACAGGGCATGTTTTTACTGGGATTATGATAATTCTTACATTTCTCCGGGGAAACTGAATTCGGCTGGTTTTTTTCTGAAGGACAACTTACTGAGATTTGGGAATGACATGCCGGCTGACTGGAGCTATGATACCTTCCTTTCCGGGCAACAGACCCGCATAAAACGACAGGTAATAAGTGTATCTTCCGATGTGGCACAGGTAAAGCTTCTTCCCGGTCTTATTGAAAAGCTTGACGGACTTACTTCAGTCAATGCTCATCAGACTGCAGTTATCCTGGCTGACGAAAACCTTCTGATACCGGTTCTCTCAAGCTTACCCTCATATCCGGAAGATATTAATATTAC
>JAKQPD010000240.1 GCA_029564935.1 Bacteroidota bacterium | reverse complement strand
CTTATCAGGCCTTGCTACATAGGAAGCCACAAACATGTCCTGGTATTTTTCACCAACTATATCATGCATCCTCTTGTATATGTAGACTGCACCCAATGAACTACTATACTGTGCTTTTCCCTGCCTGTAGGGGTCAACCCCTGCCACATACAGTCCGTAGGGAGGATTGTCTACAGGAAATTCGTATATTATCACAGGAGCGTCCTTCGAGTCACCTGTCTGCAAGGGAAAATGTGAAATGGGGAGCATATCCGTGAAGTCATGTTTCACCCCTCCTTCTTCGTCCTGGTAGAGGACAACGGGAGTTCCTGTTCTCTCTACCTGTGCAAGCCTATTCTTCTGCCTTTTCGCCCCCTCTATGTCGAAAATATTATCCGAAGAGGAAAGGAAGCATTCATCTACCGTGAGAGGATAGTACATTATCTGTTTCAGATAGAGAGTCCTGTCAGGATTACGCTTCATATTTTCCCTCTCACTCTCTATCGTGGCGAGAGCTTTCTCCTTATCAGAAACACGTATCTTAATTTTATCAAGCTCCGTTATGTCTTTTATATCCATTCCTCTTTCTTCCCTCAGCCATGAACCAAGAGAAGTCTCTTTCTTACAATCCATTCTATACAGCCCTGAAAGAAAGAGGCCCGTCTTCCTTCCTGAAACTGTATCCTCTATGGCAAGAAAATTATTTGACCCAGGGTTGTAGAAGAAATTCTCAGCATCAGCCCCATTATCGAAGCTACCTCCAGTTCCGACCAAAATGGGAACGGTTCTCCATCCATTCTCCCCTTTAATGGTAGGTTCCCCAGCCTTGAATGCAGAAGCAAATGGGTATTTCCCTACCTCGTCCATTATGAACGTCTTTGCAGTGGCACCAGCTGCCACCTCGGTGACATTACCATCCCTTGCATTCCTTATTATGATGTAGCTCCATATTTCATCCTCCCCGTCAGGCTTCTTATATCCAAGCCTGATTTGATTGAGCCTCCATGTCTTATCAAGCCTCGGAATGGCCAATCCTTCCCACATGTGCCTCAGTCCGAAATCTACCTTATCTTTGATAAGAGACAAGTCATTATCATTCCCACATATTATAAGGTTTTGAGTATTGCTAAACATCACAGCATTCATTCCGAAGTAGGAAGCCTCAGTTTCGCTCTTTGCAGTCTGCCGAGCTCCCACTTCTATATAACCTTTCCTCTGCTTCTTGCACTCCTCAAGCATTTCAGCCCTTATCCATTCATTGTCTCTAAGGTAGGGAAGGGAAGGTTTTCTCACATCATTCCCCCATTGGTCAGTACCGTCAACCCTGATATACCAATGGTTAAGATGCCAATAGAGCCACCCCGAAAAATACACTCCCCCGATGGTGACTCCCCCCAATATCTTTTGCGTCTCCCAATCAATAAGCTGCTTGAATTCCTCCGTTCCAGGAGGAGGCAGCTTCTTCATGTTCCTGAAAAACTCAGTGCTCTTTATTTCCATCTTCCCTGCTCTTTCTTTCCCATATACTGTTGGCCTCATGAATCACAGACCATCCATCACAACTGAATCCCTCGGTGAGGACCCTTTTCCATTCCCCCACCTC
>JAKQPD010000233.1 GCA_029564935.1 Bacteroidota bacterium | reverse complement strand
GGTGTGGGAAGCCAACAACGCTCAAGTCCTGAATTTCAGCATGCAGTAAAGCTGGTACAGGAGGGTGCACTGGGTAAGATCACAAGGGTATATGCATATGTCGGAGCACCTCCGACACCATATAATCTTCCTGAAGAACCTCTTCCTGCAGATCTTAACTGGGATCTGTGGCTTGGCCCTCTTCCTGAAACGATTCACTATAACAAGGAACTTAATCCGCCAATTTCACTCGATCCACCGAAAGATGAAGAATTCTGGGGTGGCTGGAGATGGTACAAGGAAATGGGTGGCGGCTTTACAACCGACTGGGGTGCACATATGTTTGATATAGCTCAGTGGGGACTTGGGATGGATAAAAACGGTCCTGTAGAGATTTCTCCGATTGGCGATGGCACTGAATTCATATCCTGGACATATGCAAATGGTGTTATCATGACTTCCGAACCCTTCGATGAAAAACTTACAAAAGGGGTAAAGTTCATCGGGGAAAACGGATGGATAGAGGTTGCAAGAGGATATTTCAATGCATCCGATCCTAAATTCAATCCGCCCGAATCTGCAACAAATGTCGAAGGACCATATGAGACAAGAATTCCTCACCAGGTCAATTTCATAGAAGCTGTCAAAAACCGTGTAGATCCTGTTGTCCCGGTTGAAATAGGTCACAGCAGCTGTACCGTATGTACCCTCGGTAACATCGCATGTGAGCTGAAAAAGACTGTTAAATGGAATCCTGCAACAGAAACCTTTGTTGATGATGCCGACGGAGCTGCCACAAAACTCATGCATTATGAGTACCGCAGTCCGTGGAAGCTCGTGTAATAAGCATAAGTTTTAATGATCAGAATCTGAGGGTGCCTGCAAAAGCGCACCTCAGATTTTTTTTCTGTTCGCCTGAAGATAACCCATCAGGATATTCATGTTCCGGATGTAGGTTGAAGTTGATATATAATCCTGGCCGGAAGGATCACGGAAGGGTGAGGTATCGGTCTCATCGCCGACATCTGTGGAGGCAAATTCATCAGTCGCTTCTTTCTTCTGTCCTTCGCCGATATAGGGATTGCTTATTGATATATGTTTCGTAAGCCACCTGTTTTCACTGTCAAGTGAGCTTATGATTTCTTTTACCTGTTTGTCATCGATTTTCAAAGGAAAGAAGCTGCGGTTAAGGCTGTAGAACTGCTGGGGAGTCCCTTCTCCCATGAAGCTCTCAACCTTAAGAGGAGAGTCTTTTGTTGCTTCTTCGGGAGACATGTTTTTTACCCTGTTGTATTCCTGGTTCAGACGTTCAATGTCCATCCGTGATTTTCCACCATAATGTCCAAGCAGTTTTTTATCGTCATAATCGGAATAATAATATCCGTATTTTACATTTGATCCTTTCCTGTGAACATAGATTGGGCTGTTAGTTCCAGGTTCTACAAATGTTGAATGGGTATATTTGCCACCTTCAGTTTGATTTTCAGGAAGTTTTACTCTTTCGAGCCAGTTTATTGCATCCGGTATCCGGGCAAGGAATTTCCTGTCGCCGGTATAACGGAAGAATGTAATGAGGTACATTGCATTTTCATAAGTGGCACGCGGAAGAAGAGCTTTGGGCTCATAAGTCCGGGCGCCTGTCGCCTGAAGGTTCATGTCGAGCTGCTGACCCCAGCCTCCGCTGCTGTCCTGAGAAATAATATAGAAGTGCATACCTCTTCTGACAGGATCAAGCAGCCTTTCTTCACCGAGTGTGAGATAGCACTGGATAAGAAAATTTACATTTTCACCGATAACGCCGTCATTGAAAGTATAGTAAGAAGTATAATCGGGATTGCCATGATGGCTGAAGTCATATTTAAGAGGATATCTCTGTGGCCATCCGCCTGTGGGATACTGGCTTTCGAGAATGAAATTAATTGCTTTGTCGAGGGCAGGTTTCCATACCGGATCCAGTTTTTCAAGGTATATCCGTAACAGGAAACGTGCTGCATTTGATGTTACATCATCATCATAGGTTGAATTGCCGTAGTAATGCTGAAATTCCTCGAGGCGCCAGCCGTTTTTACCAATCGTATTATACCAGTGTTTCAGGGAGCGGTCTCCTGCAAAATCAATAACATAATTCCATCCTCCCTCCGGACTCTGGCCCCAGATTAATGCTGATGCGGTTTTTTCCGCAGCCTGGTAATAATACTCATCGCGGGTAACCCTGTAAGTATCAAGGAAAAGATGTCCCATGCTGACCGTGCCCGGACTCTGAACCCAGATCATGGTCTTATATGCTTCCATCTCTCCCCATCGTCTTGAAAGATCAGGAAGATAATGCCATACATATCCTCCGTTGGTGCTCACTTTTTCGACCATGTAACGGGTCGCTTTAAGCATTGCCTTTTCCGCTTCCTGGGGCAGGCTGGTTCTCTGACCGGTAAGATTATAGGAAGATAAAAAAACAGTTAAAACTAAAATAAAGGTTTTATAATTCTTCATATTAAGAAAAGATTGGTAATTAGGATTTTAACTATCAGAGCCGGATTTTTGGGAGATGTGTACTATTTCCGGCTAACTAAACTAAGGCAGTTACAGCTTCATGAATTTATCAGGACCCAGTGCTTTGGGGGTGATACGGATCTTATAAATCGCGCCTTTGAACCATGATACTTTGTTTTGCCGGACACCAATTGAAGTTATACCGCTGTTGACAGGTGTCAGTGCCATAGAACCTTCAAGTTCTTTTTTACCGTTGATCCAGGTCTCAAGTCTGTCTTTGTCAATCACATAAGCAATATGGTACCATTGATCGTGCGGGTGCAGGAGAGTCGGTTCTATCAGGGTCACACCGTTTTCCCCGATTTTTATGAATGCATCGAAATACCAGCCACCGGGTGTTGATCTTAATTCCAGGAGTAAACGGTCGCCGTTCGCTTCACCACAATGAAGGAAGCGTTGTTCAAAATTACCTCCGCTGCAGGGATTGTATATCATCTCGATGGTAAACTGCTCCAGCCCTGTCAGAGGCATTTCTTCAAGAAAGATTGCATCGTCTGTCCCGTTGAAAGTAACTGCTTTCTTATTCCTGTATTTTACAATTTCCGGATTACCGGATATCGTAATACCTTTTTGTGGATTTTGTATAAAATCGCTTAGTACCCATTCTGTTTCGGTTTTCTTTTTCTCGGATTTGATTTTTTCAGTCATTTTTTCTGGATTTGATAGTGGTAGTAAAAGTATGATCAAAAAGATTATTGATTTCAAAGCGATCATTTAATATGAAGTTTATAAGGTTTCCAAATTAGGGAATTTAAAATTCATTATCTGTTACCTTTTGTTAAAAATCAATATAATATATTATCACGGATTACCTGTCAAACTGGTTAGCATCCGGATGAATTATAATAAGTTGTTCAAAAAACAGCCATTCATTGCAGCGTTCTGAAGGTTTTGTACGTAATAGCAATATAATAATTATTAAATACTTTTGGAATAGCAGGAATTGCTCCTGGCTGCAGGATTGTTCACATACGATTAACTTATTCATGGGGAGGTGTGGAATTTTGTGATGATGACTGAATTGTTGAAGCACTTAACTATGCATTGCAAACTGCTGATTCAGATATTTTAAGTTGTTCTTGGAGATATTCTATTGTAAATAAAATTGTAGTTAGGAACAATATTTGCTGTTAATAAATTAACACGTATTTTATATTCAAAATAAATTCAACTCTGTCTTTTTTTTGAAAATATTTAATAGAATTATCAGGTAAGTTAAAGTTGAAATTAAATCTTAAAAAATTCTTAATTATGAAATCAATAATTATTCTCTTTTTTATTACTGGAGTGGCATTTTTTTCGTGTGTTAAAAATTCTTCTCAGGATACTTTATCTTTTAAAGCAACAGTCCTTGGAAAGAATATAGATTGTGGAATTCATCAATTAAAATTTACCGACAATCTTGAGGAAGTTATTAAACTAGTGGGTAGCTCTCCACAAAACATTTATATAGCAGAGAACTTACCGGACAGTCTTAAAGTGGAAGGCATCAAAATAATTCTTAACATTAGAAAACCGCAAGGATCAGAAATAGTCCCCTGTACGTCCTTTGGGCCAGCGTTAACATTGATACACGTTATAGGAGCAACGAAATTTTATTAGATAAAAAGGAATTGTACAATCAACTGAAACTTAAAAATGAATTATTAAAATGTAAAACATTAATAAAATTTTATAGCTATGACTATCCTTAAATCAAATTCAAAATTTATTATGTTTTTTCTTTTTGTAGTAATTACGGCGTCATGGTCATTTAATATCAAAGAAAGCCCCCCCAAAAAGTTGTATTATTATGGTTTTAGTGATAAAATTGAAATACAACAGGTTCCAAATAAAATCCTCATTAAGAAGAAAAGGACTATTTCGAAATCTAATGTTGAAAGTACTATTAAAAGTCTTTTTGTTAATACAAATTTTGCTTGGCAGGATGAAAACATATGTAAAGTTGAGATAGATAATCTGTTGGGAAACAATAGAAAAATAAATACCTTACTTTCAGATAGCATGATTGTTAGTGTTAGAAATGTTTATAAAACTAACGATAATTTGGAATTTAGTTTTACAGATGAGATTATTGTTAAATTTAAGTCTGATATTGAAATCTCCACAAAACAGAAACTGATTGATGAATTTAATCTAGTAGGAACAAAAATTACAAAAATTTATGAGGTGTTCTGTGTTTCAAAATATGTTGACATAGCTGATATAGCTAATAAGTTATATGAATCTGGAAATTTTGAATTTGCTTATCCAAATATAATATGTAAACCTGAACTATTTGTTTTCCCAAATGACCCTTATTTTCAGAATCAAATTACCTGCCATAATACTGGTCAAACTTTCAATGGACATACAGGTACACCAGATGCAGATATTGATGCTCCAGAGGCATGGAATCTTACAACAGGGTGCAGTGATATTGTGATAGCGGTTTTTGATGAAGGTGTAACTTCGGACCACCCTGACTTACCAAATTCAAGGCAGATAAGACTTAGCGGAAGTAACTTTGGTTCAGGAAATGTAAATGATCCTTCACCTACCGGTGATGATAATCATGGGAATGCTTGTTCTGGGATTATTGCAGCTACAATGAACAACAATCAAGGAATAGCAGGAATAGCTCCAGGCAGTCGAATCATGCCAATAAGATGGGATGCAACAACAACTTCACCTGAGATGGCTGATGGAATCGTATTTGCTGTAAACAATGGCGCAACTATTATTTCCAATAGTTGGGGATATGGGACTGACAATAACAATTTTATACCTGCCATTGTATCTGCAATTCAATATGCAATTAATAATAATGTAGTTGTCATTTTTGCTGCAGGCAATACCGCAAAACATAATTCTTGTAGTGATAATGGTTTTGTTACATTTCCTGCAAATGCTAATGTAAACAGTCTTATAACAGTCGGTGCTTCAGATAGGTATGATAATCAGGCTGATTATAGTCCTACAAACTCATTAATTGATATTGTGGCTCCTTCTCATAAAGCCTATCCTACTGAAGCTTATTCTCCCCTATGCGGAGGCATTAGCGGCGAAACATTTGAAATGTGGACAATCGATATTCCCGGTGAAGATGGTTATAATTCATGGCCTACATCAGGTATTCATCCACCTTCAACAGGTGAAGAACTTCCCGGCGGAGGTACAAATTTTCTTTCATATACTGGAAGATTTGGGGGAACATCCCATGCTTGTCCTGTTGTTGCAGGTGTAGCTGCATTAATATTATCACTAAATCCAGATTTAACTCCGCAAGATGTATTTAATCTATTAATAAGCACTGCCGATAAGGTAGGAAGCTATTCTTATAATAATGGTAGATGCGATGAGATGGGTTTTGGTCGTGTAAATGCTTATCAAGCAGTTTTAGCAGCATCAGGTGGTGGAATCACTGGTAATACACTTGTATGTCAATCACCAAATAGAACATTTACTTATAATTCTCGCCCCTCTGGCACAACTATATATTGGACAAAAAGCAGTAACCTGGAGTATGTAAGTGGTCAAAACACTGATAATTTTACTGTCAGAGCAACAGGGACCGGGGCAGGACCAGGATGGGTTGAAGCGTCGCTCAATTCAGCCTGTGAAGGTCTGAGATATCCTGTTTGGGTTGGAACCCCTCTCGTAAGTATTACTGACCAACAAACATATGAAGGATGTCCTGATGTACCATATTGGTTCAAAGCTCAGACAGTTGATCCTTCCCACACAGATCCTTTTACTTATGATTGGGCTATTTATCCTGATAACGGTTATATTTCAAATGCTGATGGTGGTCTTTATGCCGGGTATGCTTATATAACATTTTATGAAGAGTACTCAGTAGCTGGATATGATGTTAAGGCCAGGGCTTCGAACGCCTGTGGAACAGGCGCATATGGTGAGACAAATATTTATATTCACTCTTGCTTTGATTATATGTTATCTCCAAATCCTGCTTCTGAATCTGTTACGGTAACTATTCAAAAATCTTATTCAGATAATTGCTTTTCTGACAGATCTGTTTCTGACGATGCAGGAGAAATCTATTCTGTTCGAATTTTTGATATTTATGGCAGCCTGATATATGCTTCTGAAGCATCAGGAGATATCTTTACCATACCTGTCAACAATTTGAAAGATGGATCATACATAGTCCGGATTACGAAAGATAATAAAACTATAAATAAACAACTTGTAGTACAACATCAGTGAAATGACGAAATTACCGTCCCGGTGCAGATAAAAGATTTAACACGCATTTACATGAATTGATGCTAATGCGAACTAATTAGTGTTGTGGTTAAGAATTTTAAATGTTTTTTAGTTACTTAAAATTCTTACCGGCCCCGGCAGCCCCGAATCATTCAGCTTTGCCCGGGGAAAGACAAAGAGGGATGAGTTGAGAACCTTTTTTTCGGGTGGTAAGTTTCGGTCGCCTGCCAGCCTGTTGGTCCACTGATTGGTAACTCTGATTTCAATATTGTTACTGCCTTTTTTAAGCAAACCTGTAATATCAGCTGTATAAGGCGGTTTCCAGATTATCCCTGCAGCTTTCCCGTTTACACTTATCTCAGCGACGTCCCTTACATCTCCCAGATCCA
>JAKQPD010000216.1 GCA_029564935.1 Bacteroidota bacterium | reverse complement strand
GGAGGCATATTTGTCCCGGGATCAAGCACTGTGATATTCAATGGATCAGATGACCAGCTTATCACCCGGACCGGTGGCGAGACATTTAATAACCTGATAGTCGAAAACTCAGGCGCACAATTACTGAAACGGCTCAAGATCCAAAACAATGTAACTGTCCTCGGTACTCTTACAATGTCACTCGGAAATATTGATGCGGGAACTTACCTTCTGTATTTGCTTAATCCGGTTGCATCGGCTCTGAACTATACTTCCACCACCAACAGCAGGATATTCGGGAAATTTGAAAGAGGTATCAGCCAGGCGGCAACTTATCTGTTCCCACTTGGTACCGCCTCCTTCTACAATCCGCTTAATCTAAAAACAAATGACGTACCTGTCGCCGGATCCGTGCTCTCACAATATTTCAGCCTTGATCCGGGAAATACCGGACTACCTGTACCCGATCCTCCGGTAGAGATCCATGACAGATACCCTGACGGATTCTGGAGTCTTACTGCAAATAACTATTTTTCATCTTCCGATTTCAGTATAAGCCTTGATGCAGCCGGTTTCGCCGATACTATAAGGGATGTGACACGTGTCATAAAACGGACGGACGGTGGGAACTGGACTGTTGACGGAACACACAGGGACGCCGTCGGCACGGTTGTGAACAGGGAGAATCTTACTGAAGATATTTCAACGTCAGGGACCCAGTTTGCACTCGGACGGATACGACCACTTATAATTTCTCATCCCCGCGATACTATAGTTTGTGAAAATACAGATCCATTCTTTAAGGTTGTTGCAAGCGGAGCGGAAAAACTTAAATATACATGGTATAAGGAACCGGGGATACTTATTGAAAACGGACCTCATTACAGTGGAGCCAGAACTGCAACACTGACAATAATTGGAGCCGTATTGGGCGATGCCGGAGATTATTATTGTATTGTTTCTGACAGGTACCGGAACTCCGTCAGGAGTAATAATGCTACACTTGTGGTGATGAAGATCCCGGAAGCAGAGGTTACTCCTGAAAATCAGCCTGATGAATGCTCAAATATTGCATTCGAGGATATAGTCCTTAACCTGAATTATTGGGATCCGGGGACAACCTTTGTCTGGACGCGTGACAATCCGGATGGAATTACCACAACAATTCCGCTGACCGGTTCAGCAAATACAATTGGTTCTGTCTTATCGGGGATATTTGTTAACAGGTCCGACAGCCCGATAAAAATAACCTTCCTGGTTACACCGGTGGGACCTGATCCTACGAATTGTGTCGGTGAACCTGTATCAGCTTTTGTGGTTGTAAATCCTACACCTCGTGTTATTCCTGTCAATGCCCTTCCCGTAATCTGCTCCGGTGAATCAACATCGATAAGGCTCACTACTCCCACGACAATGACGAAAGGAAGTATCACTTTTGATTATAGTGTTGCATTTGAAGGTCTGCCGGGCGATATTACCGGAGATAATGCACCGGGAACAGCTTATCCGGAAAATGTTTTCAATAAAATCTATACAAATAACTCTGATACAATACTGTCAGTATTTTATACTATCACTCCCAGGAACAATATGCTAAGTTGCGTTTATGACAGCATAAGAATTCCTGAAGTAAAAGTTCATCCTCTTCCTCTCCAGGATATGTATATTTCAACACCTTTTACATGTGCCGGAGGAATAGACGGAGTAATTACCGCGGTTCTGGCAAAGGGTTCTAAACCTGATGTACTTACCTGGTTCGAACGGCCATGGGCTGGCGATACGACTTACACTACAACTGCTGATTCTGTTCTTCAGCCAATCAGGTATGCCGGAAAGTATAACCTGGATGTAAAAGACAGTTTTGGTTGTTCCAACAAAATTGAAGGCCTTGATGTCCTTGGAACATCATTCAGAACCAATTTTTATATAAATGATATAACCGGATTCGGAACAACCTGCAATGGTGTGGATGATGGCCAGATATGGATATGGGAATCCGGTTCATCATCGACTGCTAAAGCTCCGTTTGAATACTGGCTTGTTTTTAACGGGGAGGATACTATCCGAACAGGAATCATCGCAGATAAAGACATTTACACATATGAGAATAACCTTCCGGCCGGTGATTATAAGCTGATAATCAAAGATGCCAATGGCTGTTATAACCGCAGTTTTCCCACAGGCACAATTACAGAGCCGCCTCCTATAGCAGTCACATTCGCAGAATCCGATTATAATGGATTCAATATAACCTGCAGGGGATATAATGATGGCTTTATTAAAGTAACTTCTGTAACTGGAGGCAACGGAGGTCCGTACAGTTATCTGTGGACAACTGACGGAGGTAATATTCCCGGACCCGCCAATACGGACAGGCTTGACAATATACCGGCAGGTACATATTATCTTGAAACAACCGATATCAGAGGTTGTGTAAGGAGAGATACTATTATTCTTAATGAACCGGAAGGTATGACACTTGATAATTCAGAACTTTCACATAGTCCTGATAGTGTATATAATATTTCATGTAACGGAGGTAATGACGGAACCATTGATCTGACAATCTCGGGTGGAGCAAAACCATATTCATACCTCTGGACCGATTCTGCATCCTATTCTGCAATAACTGAAGACATAAAGGATCTGACAGCGGGGACTTATGTCTGCAAGGTTACCGACAGCAACGGGTGCGAACTTAAGATACCGCCGCTTTCCGTTTATCCGGCATTCACTCTGACTGAACCGTCGGCAATATTCTTTCATGCCATAACTTCGACTTCCGCTGACGGATCTTATAATATCAACTGCAACGACAGTACAGGCTGGGTTGATCTGAATGTCACGGGAGGAAGCGGCGGATCTTATGTTGTTACCTGGAGCACTGAAGATGGAGCCGGTATTATACCCGGCGAAACCGATCAGCCTTCACTGAATGCCGGTACTTATCATGTTAATGTTAAGGATGCAAATAACTGTGAAAAAGATACTATTATCGTTCTTACACAGCCTGATTCGTTAACAGCATCTCTGGTCCCTACACATATCACCTGTCAGCCTGCCGGCTTTGCCAACGGATCAATAGATCTGACTGCGGGAGGCGGGATTGCTCCTTATGGCGGTTGGAACTGGTCAAACGGAGCAGTTACTGAGGACATAAGCGGACTGACTGAAGGTTATTACAGGATCACTTTTACTGATGCCAACGGCTGTCCTCATAGTGATTCAGTAAGAGTAAATCTTCCTGATCAGATAACATTTATGCCATTGATCTCTGATTATAATGGCTATAATGTTACCTGTAATGGTAAATCCGACGGATGGATTAATATCAGTATGAACAGCGGTCTGGCGCCTTTTATATATGAATGGGGTAAAACCGAAGGTGGATTCTCCGGTAGCGGAGAATCGGTTACTGGTCTCAGCAGCGGGCATTATACATTGAAAGTTACGGATGCCAATATGTGCACTACGACAGATATTTTAGAAATACGTGAACCAGGGGTGTTTGGCATCAATATACTGAAATCGTCAAGTATTGCGGGTGGATATAATATCAACTGTGCCGGTGACAGTACGGGATCGGTAGAGATTGAAACTGTTAACCAGGCAGGATCGGTGACTTACCTCTGGTCGGATGGTGCTACAACTGCAGTAAGGAACAATATTCCTCAGGGAGATTACAGTGTTTATGTTGAAGATGCAAACGGATGCTGGATCGATTCACTGTTCACGATGACTGCCCCCGATTCCATGAAGCTTAGCTTCAACGTTATCCAGCCATGGTGTCCTGATAAGCCGGATGGAGAGATACATCTTACGGTAACGGGCGGAGTTATTGGAACCGATTATTCATATATATGGTCAGATGGCTCGGATGACCGGGATATTACGGAGATCGTTGAAGGTAATTTTGTGGTAATGGTGACCGACCTTAACGGTTGTATCCTGATGGATTCTGTTTATGTTGAACCACAACATGAGACATGCATGATAATACCCAATGCATTTTCTCCAAACGGTGACCTTATAAATGATTTATGGAATATTGGTCTTATTGAGCTTTATCCTGAAGCAGAAATAAAGATTTTTAACAGGTGGGGAGGGACAGTATGGAGATCTGAAAAAGGGTATCCCCACCCATGGGACGGAAGAAGTAACGGATCCCTTCTGCCCATTGATTCGTATCATTATATTATTAATCTGGGGCCGAAGAGAAAGCCGGTCATTGGTAATGTAACTATTGTCAGATGATAACAGGGGAAATTTAAAGATTTTGAAGAAGGCTGTATTCATATTATTCTTTTTGATCATGCTCAGATTCGCTGTTTCGGGGCAGCAACTGCCTGTTTACAGCCAATACCTTTATAATAAATTTCTTATTAATCCGGCAGTGGCCGGAAGCGATGGTTATACAAGCTGGAATCTGACGGCGAGGGAACAATGGGTGGGTTATAAGGGAGCTCCCCGGACATTTTCTTTCAGCGGTCAGACCCGGCTCCTGAAAAGAAGCTATATACTGAAGCAGTCGGGTGTAGGAAAGCATGTTTTCAGACCGAAATCAGATGGGAAAGTCGGACTTGGAGGTTATGTTTTCAGTGACAGGAACGGACTTATTACCAGAACAGGATTACAGGCTTCATATGCTTATCATATGTGGATCAGGAACAGTACTCAGCTCTCATTCGGGCTTTCCTTTACGGGATATCATTACAAGATAGATGAATCTCAGATAAATTTTGAAGATCCTGATGAACCCTGGCTGAACAATGAACTACGGCGCGGGATATTTGTCCCTGATGCAGCTTTCGGTATTTACCTTCTGAATTCAAAGTATAATGTGGGTTTTTCTTCACAGCAGCTTTTCGAGGGTACCGCAAAGATAGGGAGCGAAGCATACAAGTATTTCAGAATGGACAGACATTACTATCTTTTCGGGTCATACTATTTCGAATTGAATTCACTGACAGAACTGGAGCCATCTATATTGTTCATGATGTCGGAACAATTCAGACCGCAGGCTGATATCGGGCTTACATATTTATATAACAAGGGATTCTGGGCGGGTCTGGCTTACCGCACAAGCGGCGCTTTAATTGCTAATGCAGGAATTAAATACACAAATATATTTATAGGTTATGCATTCGATTTTACTATGCAGGATATACAGCGGATAACATACGGAACCCATGAAATAACCCTTGCCATCAAGCTGGGTGACAGTGCCAGGAAATACCGCTGGCTGGACCGGTATTGATTATCCCTATAGTGATTGGATAATATCATTCATAGTGAAGGACCGATATGATGTTTTACTTCCTCAGTAAGTAGACCAGCGAACTGGATTTATATTTATTAAAAAGGGTACGAAATGAAAACAACCCACCTTTTAATATGCCTGAAATAAAGTGAGTCTTTGAGGCTTTATATTTTTCACTTAGCATTGAAATATAAAATATATCAAGCGGGAGAGAATGTATTCCTGTAATCTTAAGTCCGGCTTTTGCTGAGAACTTTATAAAGGTATCACTGTTGAAATGCCACAAATGCCTTGGTACATCATAAGCTGCCCAGAAAGGGCCAAAGTGAAGGGCATCACAGGATGAACTGTTGGGCATTGCAGCAATACAGATCCCTCCAGGTCTGAGAAGACGCTTAATCTCACTTGCATACTTAAAAGGATCCTGAAAATGTTCAAGCACATGCCATAGGGTGATACAATCGAAGCTCTCCTGTTCAAGGGCGTTTAGAAGGCCTGGTTCCAAAACTTTCAAACCGAATTTTTCAACAGACCGTTTCCTTGCCTTTTCATTTATCTCAATACCTGTAGTATCCCATCCTGAATTTTTCATGACCGAAAGGAAATGTCCGCTCCCGCTTCCTATATCAAGCAATCTTCCCGTCCGGAGGCCGGTGATTTTTCTGATCAGTCTGAGCTTTTTCCTGAGCATTATTTCCCTTGATAAATTGTAAAGAATTCCGGAGATGCCTTTATTGTCGTTATGAGAGGCATATTTATCAGATTCATAATATTTGCCGGAATTCTCTTCATCGGGATGATCCTGTGTGAAAATAAACCCGCAGGATGAACATTTTTCAAGGTTAAAATCCTCGCCGGTCAGGAAATGATCCCTGCATCTGAGATAATGAGATATGTTACCCGAGTCACATATCGGGCATGTGCCGTGATGCACCATAAATCACTGTTGTTTCTTTTTTCTTATAAGTTCATTTGCAATGAATCCTCCTGCAAGCAGGAACAGTAATATCGAGCTTGCCAGTGAGACCTTGTTGCCGGTGACAAATGATTCAGGATTAAATGAGAATTTTATTTCATGATCACCTGCCGGTGCGACCATTGCCCTGAGTACATAATTTGCTCTCATGTAAGGCTTTTCTGTTCCGTCAACATAGCATTTCCAGCCGGCAGGGTAATAAATCTCAGAAAAGACTATGAGTTTTTCCGTTGCCGCAGAATACTTATATATGAGCTCATTGGGTTGGTAGGATGTCAGATAAATCGTATCGCCATGTGCGGGGGGATATGAAGTTCCGGTGACAAGATCCCGGAATTTTTTGTCAATGACCGCATCCGTAACCGGGTTTAATGAATTAATTGCCATTATTTCCTGGTTGGCATTTTCGACAAATACCGGATTTTCCACAAACCAGGCATTACCGAGTGCATAAGGATTGATTACCGGTGGTGCCTCAGGATTATAAATGATATATCTTGTATTTAACATATTCAAAGCCGGAGCTTTAGCCAGCGGCGGAATAAGATCCTCAGCAGATCTGGCATTACCTGCTGCGCCGATAAAAGCATTTATCTCTCTCAGGAGTGCTGAATCGATAAGCTCCTGGTATCTTTTAAGCTTTGCACCGTGGTATCCTCCTATTGACTTGTGGAAATATGAAGTGGGAGTGTTATCATTGAAGGTTGATACTGCCAGGTTAAGCACCCTGTTATATGATTGGTCCTTAAGTATGAAAGCATCAGCGGGAGTGGGTACTACTGATTTCTGAATTGCAGAAGGTCTTTCGAACCTGTCGGAATTCAGATATCTTTTATCAACAGTCCACAGGTCCAGTAGAACAAGCACTCCGATCACGACAATCGAGTATTCTTTCCGCAACTTGTCCTTAATAAATGCCAGTAATACAGCTGCACCCGCTGTTACAAAAACCAAAGACCTTAATGCATCGGTTCTGAGCAGCTCCTTCCTGTCGGATACCATCGCGGTTTTCAGCCAGTCGGGGTAACCGACCTCTCCCTGGTTAAGGAAGGAACCGGCAATTCCGGGAATAGCGATTATAAGAAGAAGTAATCCTCCGGTGATCCCGAATGCAATCTTCAGGCCTTTAATGATATCTTTCCGCGATATCGAAGATTCATAAATGTCCCTCAATGCAAGAATCCCGAGAAAAGGAATACAGAATTGTGCAATGACAAGGGTCATTGTCACTGCTCTGAACTTATTGTATCCCGGGAAGAAGTCAATAAACAGATTTGTAAATGGCATGAAGTTTTTTCCCCAGGAAAGCATTACAGATAGTATTGTTGCAATAAGAAGCCACCATTTTTCCCGTCCCTTAGTTATAATAAGGCCAAGTACAAAAAGAAAAATGATTATTGCGCCCATATAGTGAGGACCATCTGTACCGGGTTGTGTTCCCCAGTATTTCATAACCTGATTTGATGCAGAAGCCATATTGTTCTGCCGGAGAGCTTTTACAGTTTCGGAATCACGGTCGAAAGGTTTACTGGAACCTCCTTTGTAATTAGGAATAAGCAGGTTCATCGTCTCATCAATCCCGTAACTCCAGTTAACTATATAGTCCCTGTCAAGTCCCGATGACATATTCCTGTTTTCGGTTACAAGGTCCGATTTACCGCGCATTGAATACTTGCTATACTCATAGACTGTATAAAGGTTCCCGAAGTTCACACCTATCGCAATTATCACCGGGATAATGAGTATTGCGGATGTTTTCAGGAACTTTGGGACTGTTTTTTCCCTGACCGACCAGATGAACTCAGTTATAATAAAAACAAGAAGGCAAAGGCCGGCATAATAGGTTATCTGCGGGTGATTTGCCAGTAATTCAAGAGAAAGAATGAAAGCCGTGAAAAGCGCTCCTTTGATTGCATCGTGCCGGTAAGCATACCAGACTCCTCCAATCATCGGAGCCATGTATGCAAGTGCAATAGCCTGGGTATTATGTCCTGCTGCAAGTATCTGGAACAGGAATGAAGAGAACCCGTAAGCAACTGCCCCTGCGGCCGCGATCCACCTGTTAACTCCAAGCATCAGTAAAAGAACATAAAAACCTGTCATTGCAAGGAAGAGGACGGAGACAGGCATTTTAAAAACCCTCAGTACATTATCAACATGTCTCATCAGATTACCCGGATGCCTTGTAAGGATAAGATATCCCGGCATTCCGCTGAATATTGAATTGGTCCATAAAGGATCCTTCCCGTTCGCTGCACGATAATCACGTATCTCTTTTGAAATATAGTTAGATACTGAAGAATCGTTGGCACGCAGTACCTTGCCTTCCAGAACTGGATAAAAGTAAATATAGGAGATGACCAGAAAACCGGCAATGATCAGAAAATGAGGTAATAGCTGTTTTAAGGACTTCATGATAAATAAATTAACAGTTCTCAGAACTTTGAGTATGCGGACTAAAAGTATTATAAATATCCTGTAACCGGCATAAAATTATGCAATTCTTATTTATTTTAACACTGATTAATAGTTTACTGCTTATTTTGCATTTTAAATCTGGCCCGGTCAGGTCAGAATTATATTTTGTGAAGAATGGATTCCAGGGAATTTCCTAAAATTTCAGTAATTACTATATCTTTCAATAGCTTAAGCACTATCGAAAAGACGATCAGGAGTGTTATCGGACAAACATATCCCAATATAGAATTCATTTTAATAGACGGAGGTTCTACTGACGGAACTGTGGATGTCCTCGAACGTTACAGGGACAAAATCGATATTCTGAGGATTGAGCCCGATAAAGGGATCTATGATGCGATGAATAAAGGGATAACCCTTTCCACAGGTGAGTGGATAAGCTTCATGAACTCTAATGACTATTTTTATAATGAAAAGGTCGTTGAAGATATTTTCAGCAGAAGTACTGATGCAGATATAATTTATGGTTATTGCATCGATCCCGATACAGGAAGGGAGATCAAGCCCCTGAATCTCACGGAGTTCTGGAAGCGAATACCGGTTAATCACCAGTCGGCTTTTGTTAAAGCTGTTCATTATAAAGAGCATCCCTATAAATTAAAATATACAGTAAGCTCTGTTTACGATTTGTTTTATTTCTGGTATTGCAGTGGTCTCAGATTCAGGTATGTTGATCTGCCGGTCGCTGTATATGACATGAAAGGTATCTCATTTTATTCCTTTGCCTGGCTTTGGGATTATCTTAGGATCAGTTTAAAATATTCAAAGGGTAAGAGAATAAGGGTATGCTTCCGGTTTATTTATCTGTTTTTCGTAAGGATCTATATCAACCTCTTCCTGAAGAGAAGTTGAATTTATAACCACCCCGGCCAGACCATTTATATTTCTGCACATTTGATGCTTTTGCGGTCTGGCCACCCCTCCTTAAAAAAAAAGGAGGGGAAACTTCTGTCCCCTGCTCAGTAAGATTGATGACTATGGGTCAAACGGAAGTATTCACTGAGTAAATTTTAAGTATCAGCTGTTTAGTTTCGATTTTATCATTACTAATCTTTTCCCTGATGAAGATGCAATCATTCTGGGAGTTGAATGTACCGTGAACCGGCATTTTCTTAATCAGGCTGAATCCGAATCCCTTCAGATATTCTGCCACATCCGGTAAGAGTTTTATTCCCTTGTATAGTGGTATATTGAAAAGTTCCAGATGGAGACCGATACAGGAATTTCTGAGAAAATCTTCAGCACCAAGCAGAATCTCAGATTCAGCACCCTGTGCATCGATCTTTAAGAAATCAAAAGAAAAAGGCAAATCCAGTTCTTCAAGGGTGTGGTCAAGTGTTTTGCATTCGCATTCCGTAATCCTTAATAGTTCAGATCTTCTGTGCCAGGTTTCAGCGAGATGCTTTGGTCCTGTATTTCTGAGGGTATCAAAATTTTGATTTACATATTCAAAATTCTGTTCAAACAGTGAAGAGCCGGTAGATCTTAGTCCCTTATAAATGTAGAAAGGTCTTTTGCAATTTTCACTCCACAGGGCGTTTGAAGAAATTATAACATTTTTTCTTTTCCCTGGCTTTTCAAGCGGTTCAAATGAGAGAAGGGTCCGTATATGTTTTGCATTCGACAGCCATGGTTCCGGAAGATTTCCCAGTGAGCCTATATCTATGAAATTTATCGTTCCCCGGTTCCTGTAATTGATCTTACCGCTTCCGCTAAGATTATTCCTGAACCATTTTGCGGTTTTTCTGACTGATCGTGTTAAGCTTAATCCGGACATTATACTTCAGGATCATGTAAAAGCTTTGAAATGCCACCGTCATATTCTATATAGGCTCCGGTAAGGAAAATGTTCCTTTCGCACAGGGTGTATACCAGTTTTGATAACTCAACCGGGCTCCCTATCCTGTCGACAGGATGAAATTTCCTGAGCTGGATGTATTCTTCCTCAGACAGACCGGCTTTAAGCATCGGGGTATCAATTGCTGCAGGAGCTATGCAATTTACCATTATATCCGGAGCAAGCTCCAGGGACAGATTCTGGGTCATTGTCCTGATAGCTCCTTTTGTTGTTGCATAGGCAAGGAATCCCTTTTTACTCTGTGATGAGTGAATACTTCCGATATTCACCACACTACCTCCCTGAAGATGCTTCCGGAGTTTCTTAACAAGCATAAAGCCTGCAATAACATTTACATTGAAACTCTCAATCCAGTCGTCATAGGTCAGATCCTCATATTTCTTCTTTATCTGAACGGCTGCATTATTTATGAGAGCATCAATCCTGGTTATCTTATTCTCATTTATAACATCCAGAACATGATCGGTCGATTCAGTCACATTGTTGAGGTCTGTTGTAATCTTGATGTCAGCATTCGACCAGGATTCTCTTTTATCGGTACCGATAACAAACCAGTCCTTCCTCCTGAAGAAATCAACCATTACACTTCCGATCCCCCCAAGACATCCTGTAATAAGGATTACTTTCTTTCCTGATTGCTTTTTCATTGTAAATACAAGTTGTAATTCATTAAGTTTTTAGAAATATTCCTTCAGCATTTTTATTGAATTAAGATGCACCTTTTCCCAGTGCAAAGGACTTGAATTTGTATTATGACTCAGGAGGATGCACCTGTCACATGATCTCAGATAAGAATCCTCCGGCAGAGGCTCTGTCTCAAAAACATCGAGTCCGGCAAAACCTATCTTACCTGTTTTGAGGTATTTCTCAAGATCCGGTTCATTAATAACCGGCCCCCTTGCAGTATTAATAATGATAACGCCATCCTTCATACGAAGTATATTTTCTTCTGAAATGAGATGCCGGCTGGTTGGGTTTAGGTCACAATGGATGGTAATGATATCAGCTCTTTCAAGCAATTCGGGCAAAGCAACCCTTTTTCCGAAGAATTCTCCATCAGGATTTAATTCCTCATCAGTAAGAATATCGTGCCAGATCACATTTTCAGTAAAAGCTGACAGTCTGGCGGCGACTGCCGATCCTATCCGGCCATAACCTATAATACCTGTTGTTAGTTCATAAAGCGTAAATGCCCGTATCTTTTCCCATTTTCCCTGGTGCATTTTACGGTTGTTCTCATCCAGCCTCCGTACAATTGAAAGCATAAGCCCGATGGCGCTTTCAGTGACAGGTGTTATGAATGCATCAGGAGTATTGCGAACGGGTATTCCACGGGATTCGGCGTATTTTTTGTTTATGGAATCTATTCCTGTTCCCCACTTGACAATGACTTTCAGTTTTTCGGCATTGTCAATTACTTTTTCGGTTATCCTGTCGTCACCGCATATGATCCCTTCAACATCAGGAGTGAGAATACGCAACATATCCTGTTCTTCAAACCTTTCAAAAACTGGAGGGATAACTATCTCATAATCGCTGAGGAGATGTTTGTATTTTTCCCATTCGAGTTGTAAATAAGGAGCAGTAACAGCTATTTTCTTTTTCATTTTATCAATTGTTTCTTTTTAGCAACGCTTAATGCTTCTTCAAATTTTACTTTCGGGAAGATATTAAGTTTCCCGTCGACTGTCGCGTCAGCGATGAGACGGTCGTTTTTTTCAAAATGTTCCTTTGCCAGTCTGTAAGCCTTTTCCGATCCGGCAAGATCGGGAAGTTGCCATTTCATTCCTTTAAAATAGTTCGGGTCGAAATGACTTTGATCATCACCCTTCATTATTTCAACCTTATGAGGAGTTCCTTTCTGAGCAAAGTTATGGTCAACACCGATAAGGAATACTCTGCTGAAGCCCAGATAAAATGCGATCTGCAATGCTGCATAGGTCACTGTGCTCCCCTGGGATATTCCGCTTGTTATATCTTCAAAAAATCTCCATTTGGAATGTACATCACCTATGAAAAATACCTTTTCATTGTTCTCCAGAATTTCAGTGCGGTTTTTATATGAGATGAAAGACGGGCATTCCATTTTAAGAAAATCCTGTGAACATTGTTCGATAACAAACCTGTTTACACAGACATGATAGTCGATTTTCAGTCCTGTTCTTTCAAAGAGAAGGAAGATCTTGTTCAGTCCTATGGTATAATAATCGTTCAGAAGGCTGAGATCCATTTTGTTAAGGGAAGGTCCGTTACCGATCAGAAAGCAGTCTTTTCCCTTATGGACATCGTGGAATGCTTTCAGGCGGACTGATTCAGTCCGGAGCCATTTCCTGTGATTTATGGTGCGGGGGAAAAAGCTTACTATATCTTTTACAATTTTAATCATTATGTTTCTTATACAAATAATCTGAATAATATGTATGCCGTCATCAGTAATAACGGGAAAAAGCTTGTTCTGTATTCAAAACCGGGGAAATCAAATTTGAAATATTTATAAGATTTCCGTGCGGTATACCAGACAAAGAATGACAGATTACTGATTATCAGGGCCAGGGGGAATGAAATGACTCCATATCCGGCAAATGTTGTAAGAATAAAGCTCATAGTTATAAAGATCAGGCCCGACACGCCATTTGCTATATGCCAGACAATATCATTTGTGATACTGTAAAGCTGAAGATGCAGAGCTCCATATCGTTCAAGGAAGTATGCCATACTCATTGCTATCCACATCCAAACCGGAACAAGCGAAACATTGCTGCCGATAAGGTTCAGCAAAGGTTGCCCCGCGATTCCCACAAAGATGGCTGCCACTGAAAATGTAAGAAGGGAATAACGTATGCCGTTCTCGACTCTTGCCAGGAGACCGTTCATATTCCCTTCAGCAAATAACCTGTTGTATAGTGGGATCTTGCTGTAGAACGGAGCATTACTGAAATTTTTTATTATATCAAGGATCTTCAGGGAGAACAGGTATGCAGATACTGTGGGAGTTGTTCCGATCTGTGCAACAACAAGTCCGCTTGCCTGAACAACGCCATATGACATCAGACTGCCGGTCCAGCTTTTCCAGGCAGCCGGCCAGATAGCCCTGACAAGATCCTTATCCAGACCTTTGTGTATGAAACGTCTGAACCTGCCTTCCATTATATTCCTGCAAAGGTACCGGTTAAACAGCATTTGTATTATTGCCCAGACCTGCTGGTTAACAATAAGCCAAAGCAGAGACCTTGTAAGAATTGCAACACAGAAACCTGAGAAAATCGACAGGACTGAAATTATTGCTTCCCATCTCCTGAGCATTGCCACGTGGTTTACACCCTGCAGGAAAATTGAATAGCGGTTTCCGTTAAATCTTACGAAGGTTGTTATGAGTATCAATCCGAAAGCTATCCAGGCATTACCCTGTTGTACTGTAAGACTAATTGGCTTTTTCAGGGTGAAGTAGCCTGATAACGCAATTATTATAATAAAGGCAAGGCTGGTATAAAAAAGCAGGTACCGGGTTGCAGAATCCGATTTTTCAAGAAGTTCATAATTCGGACCGTTTGTCCGGGCCGGCCTGCTGCTTTTTGTGAACCCTGAAATATCAACAGCTCCTCCCATTGCATACGACATTACCCTTATGAAAGTCACTCCAAAGCCCAGGTCGCCTAAATTCTGCAATCCGATGAGAATGTTGAACAATAACCAGATTGTAATATCTTCAGGAGAAAGAACGGTTGTGATCACAGGAAGCAGGAGGACAGCATACAGACTTTTACTGAGAAAGCTTCCCCAGGTCGTAAATGTTGGTGATTCCCAAATCTTATGTATAATGTTGATCTTTCTCATCTGATCAGATTCATCCGCGAGGGCTTTTAAATATAAACTCCCTTTTCAGAATTAGTCGGTTCTGCTCAAAAATGAAGAATTATAATTGTCATATTTAAGGCCATCGGAATATGTATTCAGTGATCTGTATTTTCCTTTCTGACTTTTATCTTTAATTTTTCCGGATAATGAGGCTAAAATACCTGTTATACGCAAAAATTTCCTGGAAGCTCCGGGATACATTGCAGTATGAATAAGATGATCATTTGTAAACAGGCTTTTGTCTTTTTCAACAGGAGGGTAAAATGGTTCATAGCTGTTATCCGGATCCCTGACAATAACATTTATTCCGTTCCACCACCCGGTCTCAGCCTGCTTTCTATCACCTTCTTTAAGATTATCGGGATGCGCTTTTGTGTATGCCTGGAAGATCAGCTTATAGCCCGGATCGGTCATTAGAAAGTCCCTGCAGGCCTGCCTGACATGCCTGTAATTACAGTCATCAATTACAATGACGGCATCTTCTGAGAGCCATGGTTTGATTAGTAACAATGCCATTATCTGGCTTCTGTAGTCATGAGGACCGTCAATGAAATACAACCCGGCCTTCTTTTCAAGAATGAATTGATCGAGGTTTTCCAGGGCATTTTCAAAATCTTCATTTATGATCCTGGCATTCCGGAGATTAAGGAGCTCCATTCGCTCATTTATTATCCCGAGGTTCCTTCCTTCCTTATCAAAAAAAGCAAAATTGTCAATGCCATAAACATCATAAGCAGGAACTGAACCGGCAACAGAAAGAAGGGTCAATCCACGGTAAACGCCCACTTCAAGGTATGTCTTTTCATTATTAACAATGATCTCTGCAAGATTTTTAAGAAGGGAGATGATTTTTGCTCCTGAAAAACCTGACAGGACTGAATTGTTAATTTCAGAAGGATCTTCTTCTGCTTTTCTAATACACTCCAGCAACTCTTTTTTATTCATTTCCCTGAAAATGATTGATTCAGATAGATTTTAATTAAATCATCCCCGGTTCACTTCTTCCGGAAGTATTCATACATATATTCGGCCATATCGAAATCGGCCTGTGTATCAATATCCTGTGCTTCTGCCGCCGGTACTTCAAACATGTAGGGTTTCAGACCAATCCTCCGGTTGCCCGCACCTGCAAATGAATCACGGCTGAAAATATACAGTGTCGAGTTTTCCTCATAAACCGGTTTAAGATCCTGTGTCCTGATCAGCTTTCCGGGATCATGATTAATCGCTGTGCCGTCACTGAAGTAGAGCCTGGATTGCAGGCGGTTGACTCCGAAAACAGAATCATACAAACCGTTGTTTGCGATGAAAAAGGCAATAGCCTTGTCGATAGTTGAGGAAGTAAGAAGTGGATTTGTACTATGTGTCTGAAGGAATACCTGACCACCAATAAGTGAAAGATCATGTTCAATTATTCTGTTCATCGAAACGTCATCGCCGCAAAGGTGATAAGGTCTGTTGATTATCACAACACGGGGAAAGTTGTTTTTTACATCGTCGGAGATCAGAGGTGAATCAGTATCGACATAAATATTTCCCAGATATTTGCTTTTAAGCAGTTCTTTCATAATGGAGTGATACAGAGGAGCTCCTTTGAACAACTTCAAGTTTTTGCCGGGAACCCTCTCTGAATGCCCCTTCATAGGAAGCAGGAAATCTATTGTACCGGACATCATTTTTACAATTATTCTTCAAATATAAGACCTTTATTTCAGTCTTCCGGAACCATTATTTCAGAGAATTGAGTATGCCGGCGATATTAACGGCCAGGTTCTGCCTGGTATATTTTTCAATTCCTTCAGGATTGCTTTCGTAAATTCCATTCCGGAAGTCATCAAAGATACCTACAAGGTACTTTCCAAGAAGTCCGGAATCATCCAGCCCGAAAACTTTTCCACTTTCTGTCTGTTCCAGGATTTCAGCCACATCACTATCTTTCGGTGCCAGAGCTATAATTTTCCTTTTTGCGGCCAGATATTCGAAAAGTTTACCGGGAATGGGTTCATTTACATTTTTCCCTGTCGGGACGACAAGTAAAAGGGCGACAGACATGGTCAGATATTCCATTGCTTTTTTATGTTCCATATAAGGAACTATCCTGAGGTTCACCATTTTCTTGTTGCCAAAGATCTTTTGGACCTTACTGTCGGTTTTTCCGATAAAAACAAGATCAGTTATTGTGGAACTGTGGCTTCCTAAATAATCAAGTGCTTCAGCCAGAACCTCCGCATCATAATTCCCGGCAAAAGTCCCAAGATATGTTATAGTGAAGCTCTCTGGTCCGAGTGTGCTGAAATTAAAATCAGCAGGATCATAACCATTGGTCAGGGTCGTTATTTTTACGGCAGGCTGGTTCCTGTCCAGTTTTGATCTGAAAAGCCTGGTAGCAGCATTACAGGTTGTAATTACATGGTCGGCATTATCAATTACCTTTTTCTCCATCAGGCTGTTGATCTTTCCGGCCAGACAGGTCTGGTACATAGTTCCTGAATAGTAGATATCCGTCCAGGGATCTCTCAGGTCAGCTATCCATCTGATCTTAAGGGTTTTTTTTAGTTTAAGACCTGTGAGTTGTGTTGAATGAGGGGGGCTTGTAGTAATTACATAGTCGATCTTTTCTTCTTTAATAATTTTAATGGCAGCTCTGAATGCAAATCTGTTCCACCCTCTTCTTGCATCCGGAAGGACAAAATTTCCCCGGATGAATCTCGAAAATTTCTGCAGGAAACCAGGGTTATCTTCATTGGCAAATCCGCCATAAGGGATCTCTTTTCTGCCGGTGATAAGTTTATACAGGGAAAAGAAGCCGGCAGATGATCTTGTTCTGATGATTTTCAGGGAAGGGGATATTTCTCCGGTAAGGCTATGATCCTGCTGGGGGTATACAGCCCACCGGGGATCGACTGTAAGTATTATGGGTTCCCAGCCGGATAAGGGGAGGTATTTTGAGAATTTCAGCCATCTCTGGACGCCGGCTCCTCCGCTGGGTGGCCAGTAATAGGTGATTATCAAGACCTTATTCATCCGAAAGTTTTTTCAGAGGGCCTTTGAATGAGACCTTCTCCTCAATTATATCGCGAAGTTGTTTCACTGGAACTCTTTCCTGGAGCATTGAATCGCGATACCTTATTGTAACTGTATTATCTTCGATAGTCTGATGATCAATGGTGATGCAATATGGTGTTCCGATGGCATCCTGTCTGCGGTATCTTCTTCCTATCGAATCTTTGTCATCATACTGGCAGTTGAAATCGAATCTGAGCTCGCGGACGATCTTTTCGGCTATTTCAGGAAGTCCGTCTTTCTTTACAAGGGGCATCACGGCCAGTTTTACCGGGGCCAGGAATGCAGGCAATCTCATTACAACCCTTGAGTCGGATGTGCCATCCTCTTTCTTAAGCTCTTCCTCAAAGTATGAAGCTGAGATAACATGGAGGAACATCCTGTCGACACCTATTGAGGTTTCAATCACATATGGTATATAGGATTCACCCTTCTCAGGATCGAAGTACTGGATCTTTTTGCCGCTGTATTGCTGATGTTGTTTCAGATCGAAATCAGTTCTCGAATGAATTCCTTCAACTTCCTTGAAACCGAACGGGAATTTAAATTCAATATCGGTGGCAGCATTTGCATAATGAGCAAGTTTTGTATGGTCGTGGAAACGGTAATTGTCATCCCCGAATCCGAGTGCTCTGAACCATTTGATCCTTACCTCTTTCCAGTACCTGAACCATTCCAGTTCGGTACCGGGAGAGACGAAATACTGCATCTCCATCTGTTCGAATTCCCGCATCCTGAAAATGAACTGGCGTGCAACTATCTCATTACGGAAAGCTTTCCCGATCTGGGCAATTCCGAACGGGATCTTCATTCTTCCTGTTTTCTGGACATTGAGGAAATTGACGAATATACCCTGGGCTGTTTCGGGCCTGAGATAAATTGTACTTGCACCGTCGGAAGTGGACCCTATTTCAGTGGCGAACATTAGATTGAACTGCCTTACATCAGTCCAGTTGCGGGTTCCGGATATAGGACAGACTATTTCATTATCGATGATTATCTGCCTTAACTCCTGCAGATCGTTTGCATTCAGGGCTTTTGAATACCTTGAATTGATCTCATCAATTTTCGCCTGGTTTGCAAGAACACGGGGATTGGTTTCCCTGAATTTCTTTTCATCAAATGCAGAGCCGAAACGGACCGATGCTTTTTCAATCTCCCTGTCATTCTTCTCGGAGATTTTTGCCATATATTCTTCAATCAGAACATCGGCCCGGTATCTTTTCTTCGAATCTTTATTATCGATCAGAGGATCATTGAATGCATCAACATGGCCTGAAGCTTTCCATATCGTCGGATGCATAAATATTGCCGAATCGAGTCCGACAACGTTCTCATGAAGCAATACCATGCTGTCCCACCAGTATTTTTTAATGTTATTCTTCAGTTCAACTCCGTACTGGCCGTAATCATATACAGCACTTAATCCGTCATAAATTTCGCTTGATGGGAATACATAACCATATTCCTTGCAGTGGGCAACCAGCTTTTTGAAAACATCTTCCTGAGCCATAATTGTTTTGTGTGATTTTTACGGAAGGCAAAAGTAATTTAAAAACTTTGGTTTCACAAAACATGGTGACTACCCACACGAACTCACCCCCTTAATCCCCCTCTCTGCTCCGCAAAGAGGGGGGAGCGGTTCGGATCAACGTAGTTAAATACGTATTATAAGACATATTATAATACGTAGATATTTGAAAAGTTCTGTATAATGCACATATTTCCAATAAATTGCACCCCCTTCTTTGCGTCAGCAGAGAAGGGGGTCGGGGGGATGAGTTCGTGTCAGGAATGAAGGAGATCGGGGGGTTGAGTTCGTGTCTGGAATGAAGGAGGTCGGGGGATGAGTTCGTGGTTTGAATGGAGTGGGTGCTCATTGATAATTTCTAAAAAATCTATTGCTATCTTTGTTACCGTCTAATTCATGGAAATTATGAAGAAACGTACCGATTTTCTTGTTCTCGGATCGGGTATAGCAGGTTTGACATTTGCCCTTAAGGCCTCAGAATACGGTAAGGTTATGGTTATTACCAAATCGAAGCTTGACGATACAAATACAAAGTACGCCCAGGGTGGAATAGCTTCGGTATTCCGTGAACCTGATAATTTTGAAAAGCATATAAGTGATACACTGATAGCCGGTGCCGGATTGTGTGATGAATCTGTTGTAAGGATGGTAGTAAATGAAGCCCCGGAAAGGATAAAGGATCTTATCGCATTGGGGGTGCCTTTTGATAAAAAAGGAGACGGGACTTATGATCTTGCAAGGGAAGGAGGGCATTCCGAATACAGGATACTTCATCATAAGGATAAGACCGGAGATGCAATTGAGAAGGCACTTATTGAAAAGATCAAAGATAATCCGGATATTGAGATCTATGAGAATCATTTTGCAATTGAAGTTCTGACCCAGCATCATCTGGGAGTCGAGGTTAAGCGTAATTTCCCGGGGATAAAATGTTACGGCGCCTATGTTGCTGATCTTGTAAATCAGAAAATCATCACATTTCTTTCAAAGATAACTGTGGTGGCAACCGGCGGTATGGGACATGTTTATCTGACCACTACAAATCCTGAAATAGCTACAGGTGACGGAATTGCAATGGTTTACAGGGCAAAGGGAACAATAGAGAATATGGAATTTGTTCAGTTCCATCCGACTTCACTTTTTGATCCCAACACAAGGCCGTCCTTTCTTATTACTGAGGCTTTACGGGGTTACGGCGCTGTTCTCAGGAATATTAAAGGAGAAAGTTTCATGGAGAGGTATGATAGTCGTGGTTCTCTTGCTCCCCGCGATATTGTTGTCAGAGCTATCGACACTGAAATGAAGATGTGGGGTGATGACCATGTATGGCTCGATTGTACCCATCTCGATCCCGAAGGTCTTAAAGATCACTTTCCTACTATCCATCAGCACTGCCTGAGCAGGGGTATCGATTTTACAAAAGATATGATCCCTGTGGTCCCTGCCGCACATTATTCATGCGGGGGGGTGAAAGTTGACATGGACGGACAGAGCAATATTGACCGGCTTTATGCCCTTGGAGAAGTATCCTCCACAGGCCTTCATGGAGCCAACAGGCTTGCATCAAACTCACTTATTGAGGCAGCCGTATATGCTCACCGTGCAGCGTTGCATTCTGGAGCCAGGTTAAAAGATCTTGACTTCGAGGAAAAAATACCCAACTGGGATTATAAGGGAACGACGCATCTGGAGGAAATGGTACTTATAACTCAAAGCATCAAGGAACTCCAGATGATCATGAGCAACTATGTGGGAATAGTCAGATCTGATCTTCGCCTTGAAAGAGCTCTGGTGAGACTGGAGATAATTTATCAGGAAACTGAAAGTCTTTATAAAAGGTCGCTTATCTCGCAGAAGATATGCGAATTAAGGAACCTGATCAATGTAGCTTATATTATAATAAAATTTGCCAGGAACAGGAAGGAAAGTGTCGGGCTTCATTACTCGATCAATTATCCTAAAAGAGCTGTAACCGAATTCTGAAATAAAGGGAAATATGAACCATCTCGAATCATCATTTACCGGAAAGAATGCTTTCTGGAGGTATTTTATAATGATAGTTGCCGTACTGGCTGTCTCAAATACTATCGGATCTATACCGTTGGTCATCGCAATGCTGAAGAATCCTTCGGCAATATCGGATCTCTCGGCAAATCCTTCCGATCTCAGCCCCCTGGGTCTTGATCCGAATATAAGCTTCATTTATATGCTGATCCCTTTTGTAATAGGGCTGGCAGCATTTGTTCTCCTTGTCAGGCCTTTGAACGGCAGGACAATAATGAATGTAATAAACGGAACGGGAACCTTCAGATGGAACAGGTTCTTCATATCGGCAGGAGTCTGGCTTATAATTTCAATAATTTACCTGTTCATCAACTTAAAGGTCGATCCCGGTAATTTTTCACTCAATAATGTATCCTCGACACTTATTCCGCTTGTGATAATCTCAGTTCTTTTCATTCCTTTCCAGGCTGCATTTGAGGAGATCCTTTTCAGGGGTTATCTGATGCAGGGATTCACTGTGATGTTAAGGAACAGGTTGTTTCCGCTGGTAATGACTTCAGTTTTGTTCGGACTTATGCATTCCCTTAATCCTGAGGTGGATGAATTCGGATTCCTGACAATGATGCCGCAGTATATTCTGTTCGGACTTATTTTCGGTGTTATTACGATCCTTGATGACGGAATTGAATCTGCCATTGGCATACATGCAGCTAACAATGCTTTCCTTTGCATAATGGTCACAAATGAAGCATCAGCTCTTCAGACACCGGCGGTATGGGTTCAGCATACAATTCATCCGTGGATTGAATTCGGGGTTATGCTTCTTATGGGAATTGTAACTGTTCTGATCCTTGCGGGGATATTTAAATGGAAGAGCCTGACATTCCTTGCCTCGACTGTGGAGCCAAAGATGGAAGGTGCTGATCAGATTGTATAGACCGGAGTTTTTTCCTCAGTTCGGAAATCTCCCCATTTCTGTTCAATTTCATGTATGATGCTCCTTATCTCATCAGGTTCAAGGCTTGTAAGGAGTCTGAGCCGGGTCTCTTTGAAATGAGGTAATCCCCTGAAATAATTTGACAGATGACGGCGCATCTCAAATATTGATCTTTTCCCTTCCTTGAATTCAAGTGATTTTTCGAAATGACTGATGGCCAGAAATGCTTTTTCTGATACAGTCGGTTCAGGCAAAAGTTCTCCGGTACTGAGATAATGCCTTATATCCCTGAATATCCATGGTCTGCCGACTGATGCTCTTCCGATCATTATTCCGTCAACACCATAACGCACGAACATTTCCTTTGCCCGGAGAGGTCCGTCAATATCCCCGTTTCCTATAACAGGGATCTTCATCCTGGGATTGTTTTTTACTGCTCCGATAAGTGTCCAGTCGGCGGTGCCTTTATAAAGTTGTGCTCTTGTCCGGCCATGAATAGTTATCGCTTTTATCCCGGTGTCCTGAAGCATCTCTGCCACTTCGACTATATTCCTGTTATCATCATCCCATCCGATCCTGGTTTTGACTGTTACAGGAAGCTTCACCGCCCTGACTATTGCAGATGTCATCGAGATCATAAGAGGTATATTCCTTAACATCCCTGCTCCCGCACCCCTGTTGGCAATTTTTTTAACAGGACATCCGAAGTTGATATCGATAATATCAGGTTTTGCTTCCTCTGCTATCAGTGCAGCTTCGACCATTGCTTCTGTCAAATGCCCGTAGAGCTGGATACCTATCGGTCTTTCGAAATCATAAATATCAAGTTTCCTGACACTCTTTTCTCCATCCCTTATCAGACCATCAGAAGAAATGAATTCAGTGTACATAAAATCTGCTCCGTTCTGCTTGCATACGAAACGAAATGAAGGATCGGTTATATCCTCCATGGGGGCAAGGAAAAGGGGATAGTCGCCCAGTTTTATGTTACCTATTGTCAAGACGAATGATACTGAAGAATGGTTTAAAATGCTCAGATAGCCTGCTTATGAAACACAGGGAACCTGTTTTCGGAGATGATCTGTTTTCTCTTCTCTTCCTTCCTGTAAAAATACACAACCCCATAATCTTCGCAAGCTTTTTTCCGAATTCCTTCAGGAAGACCGGAAAACGAAGCTTCAACCTCGTTCCATACCTGAAGAATTATTTCATCTGCTTCTTTTCTGAGAGCATCCGCTTTTACAGAGTACTCGTGTATCCTTTTGATAAGGAGCTTGTGGTAATTATTTGATTCGAGGAAATTTTGAAATCTTACTTTAACAACGGCAATAGTCGGATTTGTAATGGGATTACCTCCGGTACGAAGCCTTTGTTCTTCACCCTCTATCACTTTACGTCCCCATGTAATGAGCTGATTCTCTGTTTTCAGACAAGGGACTGTTGAATCATTGGCTGCCAGTCCGTAATGGACTCTTGTCTCCTTTGGAAGATCACCTCTCGCTATTGCCATATTCATCACCCTGATAAAATGAATAAGGTATACTCTTGCTTTCCTCGATATTTCAGCATAGTCGCCGCTCCTGCCGTTTTGAAAAGCAAGAGACTGCCTCTGCAGGAGGATATTATGTTCAAACACCGGAATGAATCTCTGAAGGTTTACAAGCGATTTTGCAGAAATTACCATTCTGTTGGGCGGCAGATCATGTGATCCCTCATAGGCTTTTTTCATTGCCCTTATACGGGCAGCATCTGTGTTAGGAAGTCTGCGGTATGGCATTATGAACAGTTATGGAAAGGTTTGCAAACGGTGCGAATATAATCATTAATTGAGCTCAATACCGGGCATTCGTGGTTCATAACCCTGAATTTATTAACATTGAAATAGTGTTAACCGGTTGTTTCATACAATCAATGATGTTAACTTAGCAGAATTATAACCAATCCATCAGCAATGTTTGAAAAAGATGTTTATATCAAAAGGAGGGAGGCGCTCCGGAGAAAAATGAAAAATGGCCTTGCTCTTTTTATCGGTAATACAGAAGCTCCGATGAACTATCCCGCAAATACATATCATTTCCGCCAGGATAGTGATTTTCTGTATTTTTTCGGGATAGATCTCCCGGGACTTGCAGGGTTGATCGATTTTGATTCCGGAAAGGAAATGCTGTTCGGAAATGATTTTACGATGGATGATATTGTCTGGATGGGACCACAGCCAACTATCAGGGAACTGGCTTCAGGATGCGGGATAACCTTAACAGCACCGGTGAAAAAGCTTGAAGAGATTATTTCTGAAGCCCTCAGTAAAAAGAGGGATATTCATTTTCTGCCTCCGTACAGGGGTGAGACTAAAATGTTCCTGGGTTCGGTGCTGAAAGAGAATCCCTGCCAGATGAAGACAAGGGCATCAGCCGATCTTATCCATGCTGTCGTTTCCCTCAGGTCGGTAAAGGAAAAGATCGAAATATCTGAAATAGAACAGGCTGTCGCTATTGCTCATGAAATGCATGTGACTGCAATGAAAATGTGTAAACCCGGCGTTAAGGAACAGGAGATCTTCGGAATGGCTGAAGGCATTGCTCTCTCACTGGGAGCAGGAACATCATTTCCGACAATTCTCAGTATTAATGGTCAGACACTTCACAATCACTCACATAATAATATTCTAAGGAAAGGCAGGATGATGGTGACAGATGCAGGAGCTGAAACAAACCTCCATTATGCATCCGATATAACACGAACAACACCGGTTGGTGGAAAATTCAGCAGTCAGCAGAAAGAGGTTTACGAAGTAGTCTTAAAAGCCAATGTGGAAGCCATAAGATCCACAGGTCCGGGAAAATCAAACCGAGATACCCATATTCTGGCTTGCAGGATACTGGCATCAGGACTGAAAGACCTGAACCTTATCAAAGGTGATATTGACGAAGCTGTACAGTCAGGTGTTCATGCACTCTTCATGCCTCATGGTATAGGACATATGCTTGGACTTGATGTTCACGACATGGAAGGTTTGGGAGAAAATCATGTCGGATACAATGATAAGGTAAAAAGAAGCGAACAATTCGGTCTGGCCTTCCTCAGGTTTGCGCTTCAATATTTGCCGGGACATGTTTTTACGGTTGAACCCGGATGTTATTTTATTCCCGAGCTTATCGGAAGCTGGAAAGCTGAAGGGAAATTCAGGGATTTCATTAATTACGACAGGATTGAAAAATTTATGTCTGTCGGCGGAATCCGTATCGAGGATAATGTCCTGATTACCGGGAAAGGTCATAAAGTCCTTGGTAAACCTATCCCGAAAACCATTGAAGAGATAGAATCAGTTTGTTCTTAATATTCAAAAAGCTTTGTAATATTCCCGGTTAAGTCTGGCAATATTTGTCAGTTTTATCTGCTTTGGACATTCTGCTTCGCATGCCCCTGTATTTGAACAATTCCCGAAACCAAGTTCATCCATTTTCCCGATCATTGCTCTTACCCTTTCCTTTGCCTCAACCCTTCCCTGAGGCAGTAGAGCGAACTGTGAAATTTTTGCCGAAACGAAAAGCATTGCCGAAGCATTTTTGCATGCAGCGACACATGCCCCGCAACCAATACATATTGATGCATCAAAAGCATCATCGGCTTTTTTCTTCTGTACCGGTGTAGAATTTGCTTCAGGCGCCGCACCCGTATTTACCGAGATATATCCGCCGGCTTCCTGTATCCTGTCAAATGCACTCCGGTCGACAATCAGATCCTTTATTACGGGAAAAGGTTTTGCCCTCCAGGGTTCAATCCGGATAGTATCACCATCATTGAAATATCTCATTGAAAGATGGCAGGTGGTTATTGCCGGCACCGGTCCATGCGGATGACCGTTAATGAACATCCCGCACGATCCGCAGATCCCTTCGCGGCAGTCGTGATCAAAGGCCACAGGATCCTTATCCTCTTCCACAAGC
>JAKQPD010000212.1 GCA_029564935.1 Bacteroidota bacterium | reverse complement strand
AGTCTCAAACCTCTCACATCATTTCTGAGAATTAATTCCACTTCAGCTGAGTCCGTTTTATGTAATCAACTAAAGTCAAAGAATCTTGAAAGAAGAAAGTTCAGAAGACAATAAAGTATTAACCACCCCGGCCGGGAAAGCTGGATTGTAATCATACCAAAGTTACCAATCCCGGCCACCCCTCCTTGAAAAAAGGAGGGAAAACTTTTCCCCCCAAACCCTTAGGTTAACGGCTATGCCCCAAACCCCTCCCAGGAGGGGATTTCGTTGAATCACCTACTCCCAGGAGGGGATTCGAAAGAACTTCCCTGGACGTGGTTTTTCACCTTCTTACCACTGCAACAACTCTCTTCCACTTCTCCGTTTTTCCGCTGACATTATACATCTCTGTCAGAATGATATAGATTCCGGCGCGGACGGGCGATCCGTCATCTCCGGTTCCATCCCAGACAATTGAAGCCCGGCTTCCGGCCAGATAATTTTCGACTATCCTTCTTATATAGCTTCCAGTCTCATCAAACAGCGTAACTGTAACCGTACTGCCGGGATCACCTGTGTTTAAATCTATTACAAGAACATCTTCATAGCCGTCATTATCAGGAGAAATTCTCGAAGAGGAGAAAACCAGCTTCTCTTCTGAAGGCTTTTCAACCGTAAAAACAGAATTCCGGGCTCCGGGTGTTCCCCACCCTGAACTCTCCGATGCCGAATGCCAGCTCCCGCTCTCTTCCGATTGAAGATCCGGTCTTATTTTTTCGAGAGAGATGCCTTCATTCTCTGAAAGCAGGGAATAATGTTGTTCCCCGGTATAAATAACTTCATCAATCTTATCAAGATGCCGGTTCAGAAGCAGAAGGTGCCCGCGATCATCAGGCATGGAAGGCAGTAATGAAACACCGAACAGATTTTCCGGAACTGATGAAGGATATCCTGAGATAACTTTATCCCTGTCGGTGGTTATGGCAAAATATGTTCCCGGAATTATACATCTATGCTCATTTACAAATTGCCTTGCCTCTGAAGGAGTTCCTGTGTCGGTGTTTACAGATGCCATTAACAGCCCGGAAGCATCCAATACCTTTTCAGACAGGTTGAAGAGTTCAATATAATCCGGGCAATCAGGTAAAGGATTGAAGAGTAGTTCATTAAAAACCAGATCCTCAGGTTCTGCCGATTCAGGCAGACCAAAACTGAAACATCGCACCGATGAACTGTTACCCGCAAAATCGGATACAGCTTCCGGCAGACAGATCGTGTAAACTCTGCCTCTTTTCAGGTAATCTCCGGGAGTCAGAATGAATCCTCTGAAAAGCGGTTCAGATACTCCTGCGGCACTGATCCCTGATCCGTTAAGTGTAATAGCGGAGATGTGAGCAGCAAATCCCGGTACCGGCTCACTTAATTCAATTGATATCCGGATGCTGTCTTCCGGGAATACATTCACAATCCCCCGAAAAGAGTTATCGGGATTTGACCGTAGTGATGAATTCCTGCTTCCAGGGGTACCGCCTTTCCGGGAGGATGAGGCTTCCCAGTTTCCTTCTGCAAAAAAGGGGGAATCAGGATCAATAATTTCCAGTGACCAGCCTCCTCCGCTCTTTAATGCACTTCCATACCATCCGGAAGAATATTCAACACCATTAATAAAATTCCCCTGATCATCTGACAGGACAATGATTCTTCCCTTGTCGGTGAGCGCCGGAAAAGGCTTTAAGCCAACCGTCCTGCCAAAGGGTGCAAATAATGAAGTGTCAGCGACTGCGGTTAAGATAAGATATTCACCCGGAAAAATTTCCAGGTTGGGGAAGAACGAATTCTGATCAGCTGATGAGAGTCTCCATTTCGCGAGATTAATCGTGTTGTCTGAACGGTTAAATATTTCGATATATTCCTCAGGGGGAAGTTCAACCGCAGGTATCGGATCTGCCATTATTTCTGAAATCACAATATCTCCTGGTTCTGCACGGAATGACATCTGTACCTGATCCCGGTCAGGTGGAACCATGAGATCACATAATGCCATAACCGGCAAAAAATGAATCAGTAAAATAACTTTTTTCATGCAGCGTGACAGAATGAAAAAAACGTTATTTTTGACCGTTTTTTTACTAATGTAAATTTAGGAATAATTTAAAAATTACCAATTAAAAGAAATATGAAAGTTGCTGTTGTAGGAGCTACCGGCATGGTTGGCCGGACAATGATGAAAGTCCTTGAAGAGAGACACTTCCCTGTTACTGAGCTTATCCCTGCCGCTTCAAGCAAATCGGTTGGTAAAGAAATAATTTTCAACGGAAAGCCGGTGAAGATTGTCAGCGTAAAGGAAGCTGTTGAAGCCAGACCTGTATTTGCTATTTTTTCCGCAGGTGCATCAGCTTCAAAGGAATGGGCTCCTGTCTTTGCTCAGAACGGAACAGTGGTTATTGATAATTCATCGGCATGGCGTATGTATGACGATGTCCCCCTTATTGTTCCCGAGATTAACAGTCACGTTCTGAAGAAAGGCGACAGGATAATCGCAAATCCAAACTGCTCAACCATACAGATGGTAATGGCACTTGCTCCCCTTCACAGGAAATATAAGATCAAACGTCTTGTTGTTGCCACCTACCAGTCAGTAACCGGTACGGGTGTAAAAGCTGTCCGGCAGATGGAAAATGAACGGAGCGGCATAAAAGGAGAAATGGCTTATGCACACCCCATTGATATGAACTGTTTCCCACATGGAGGAACATTTCAGCCCGACGGATATACCACCGAAGAACAGAAACTCATTGACGAAACAAGAAAGATCCTTGAAGACAAGTCTATAATGGTAACTGCAACCGTTGTGAGAATACCTGTTGTCGGCGGACATTCGGAAGCAGTAAATATTGAATTTGAAAAGGAATATGACATTGAGGATGTTAAATCCCTGATCAGCGGATTCCCGGGGAATGTTATCTATGATGATCCTGCGGCAAATAAATATCCGATGCCAATATTATCTCATAACAGGGATGAGGTTTTTGTGGGAAGGATAAGAAGAGATCTTTCAAGGGAGAGGTGCCTTAATCTGTGGATCGTATCTGACAATATCCGCAAAGGCGCAGCAACTAATGCTGTGCAGATTGCAGAATATATGGCAGAGAAGAAACTTTACTAATTCTCCTTGTCAAGATATTTGATAGCGTATTTCAGTGTGGTATCGATCTGCTGCCAGATCGGGTAAAATCCTTTATTATCAAGTATATTTCGGGCAATATATGCTTTGATCTGGGTATGGATTACCCTGCCGGATGTGCGAAGGCCTTCCGGATCAGGTTTTATACCGCTTACAGCACCTGACGGCTGCAAATTCGCCGATTCTATGAACCTGCTGAACTGATCGATCAATCCCTGGTTGTCGAGAAATTTTTCAAGTTCCCCGGCTTCGGTGAACTTCTTAAGCCGGTCCCTGTTCTTTTCAGTATATTTCAATGAGAACTGATAAATGAAAGGCCTGACAAGGAGAAAATACCTCGATATTTCTGAAGTATCTACAGGTATGAATTCATCAGGCATTATCCCTCCTCCACCGTAAACGGTTCTTCCGCCCGGAGTGGTAAACTTGAGTGATTCCGAGAAATGGATACTGTCTGATACTTCAAATTCCCCCCTGTTAAATCTGGCATTCAGGTCATCGAAATATTCATCAAATCCTTCGGTATATGGCTTTTGAATGGATCTTCCTGTAGGAGTATAGTAGCGGGCAATTGTAAGTCTCATCCCCGATCCGTCGGCAAATGGCACCGGCTCCTGTACAAGTCCTTTCCCGAATGACCTTCGGCCAATTATTGTACCGCGGTCATTATCCTGAATTGCTCCTGCAAGTATCTCGCTGGCTGATGCACTTCCCTCATCGATAAGTATTACAAGATCTCCATCTTCAAATTCACCCTTACCTGTGGCTCTTGCCTCATTTCGTGGCTGATTCCTTCCCATTGTATAAACAATGAGCTGCCCCTGTTTCAGGAACTGATTAGCAATCTGGACGGCATCTTCCATTATTCCTCCTGAATTGCTGCGCAGATCAACTATCAGCTTTGTCATACCCTGATCCTTCAGCGCTTTCAGACCCGTCATGAATTCATCAAATGTTGTTACTGCAAAATTGTTGATCTTTATATACCCGGTCTGCTTATTTACCATATATGCAACATCCACGCTGTAAATCGGGATCTTGTCGCGAATGATATTGAATGTAAGCAGATCCCTGAATCCGCTCCTGAGGATCTTTACCCCGACAGTAGTTCCTTTAGGACCCTTGAGCATTCCCATCACATCCTCATCGCTTATCCCCTTTCCTGCAACAAGGGAATCATTTACATATAAGATCTTATCTCCGGCCTGCAATCCCATCTTCTCTGAAGGGCCGCCGGGTATTGTACTTATTACAAGTATTGTATCTGTGAGCATGTTGAAGGATATGCCGATGCCTTCAAAATTTCCCTGAAGTGATTCATTTGCACGGGCAAGATCCTTTGCCGGTATATACACTGAATGAGGATCAAGCTTCTTGAGTATTGCGGGTATCGCAGCTTCCACAAGATCGTCGCGGTTAACCGAATCGACGTAATTCCTTTCAATTATATTAAGAATTGTACTAAGCTTGTCATTCCTGGGCCTGATCCCCGGAAGCTGGGACGGATCCCTCTTCTCAGGAAGTACAATACCTATAAGTATCCCGAGTACCAGGGCAATTGCAAGCATCAGAGGAAGAAAAATACTCCACTTTGTTTTATTGTTGCTCATAAACATCATTTTCAGGATCAATATATACCAGCTCAATCCCTGCACGTTTCAGAAGGTCAAGACCATCCGTGATACGGTAAGTGTTGCAGTAAACAACTCTTTTTATCCCCGACTGTATTATAAGCTTCGCACATTCCATACAGGGAGATGTTGTAACATAAAGAGTTGAATTCTCGCTGGAATTATTCGACTTTGCTACTTTTGTAATGGCATTTGCTTCGGCATGAAGAACATAAGGCTTTGTCACATTGTTTTCATCTTCGCAAACATTCTCAAAACCCGACGGAGTGCCGTTATACCCGTCTGAAATTATCATCTTCCCCTTCACAATCAGAGCTCCCACCTTCCGCCTTATACAATAAGAATTTTCTGCCCAGATAAGAGCCATCTCAAGATAACGCTTATCAAACGATGCCTGTTTATCGCCATAAGGCCTGATACAATCCTGGCTTGCCATATATACCGGATGCTCTGCTATTAGAAGTTCACAAATTTACACAATTAAAAATGCTTACGCCGGATGCGCTGAAAATTTTTAATCTCAATATTAACAACATTTAACGCTGACATCCCTATTTTTGTTACATGACAACCTTTGCAGACAGAATAATTTCATTCTATCGTGAAATAAGCTTTGATGATAAACTTCCTGAAGGCATATCCCTGATGAATCCCTTCAGGGATAATCCACAGATATTAGATACAATATCAATGTTTTACAGGAAGTATTACAGCGATAACAGGAAGCGGCACCTTATAATGGGCATCAATCCGGGAAGGTTTGGCGCCGGAGCAACGGGTATACCTTTCACGGATACAATAAGACTTGAAAGCATATGCGGCATATCACTTAAAGGGATGAAGACATATGAGACCTCATCTGTTTTCATGTATGAAATGATTGACAGATATGGCGGACCTGAAAAATTCTATGGAGATCACTATATAAGCTCAGTAAGTCCACTGGGCTTTACAGCCGCCGGAAAGAAAGGAGCAGAAGTGAACTATAATTACTACGACAACAGAGAACTCACAGAATCAATAATGGATTTCATCCTTGTATCTTTAAGAAAACAAATTGATTTCGGCATTTACCCCGATACCTGCTTCTGCCTGGGAACGGGAAAGAACTATAAATTCATTTCAGAACTGAACCGGAAATATAAATTCTTTGAAAGGATCGTTCCGCTCGAACATCCGAGGTTCATAATGCAATACAGGCTTAAAAAGAAGGAATTATACATCAATAACTATATCTCAAGGTTAAGGAATCCGTGAAAAGCCAGCACAGCCTGTTTCCTGTTGGCAAAAGAGATCATATCGGTATTTTATAAAATATAACTACGTCTTTTAATACGTCTTTTAATACGTTTTTTAATACGTTTTTTAATCTCTCTGATCTAAATTACTAAGCAGTAATACGATAAGATCCCTCGCTAACGCTCGGGATGACAGGTTTATAGGAGAGACAGGGGAGGGAAGCCGGGGTGTTTTGAATAATCATTAGTTTATAATAAAAGATAGCGGCAAAACGCCCCGGCTTCCCTCCCCTTCATCTTTAATAAATACCTGTCATTCTGAGCGTAACGAAGTGAAGCGAAGAATCTTTCACGACATGAGGGTCGTAATCCATAACATCGCCTCTATTATTCGTGAAATCCTACGGAAAAAAAGATCAGAGCCTTTTTAATACGTTTTAATCTCTTTAATTCATAAATAGGGAAGAATATCCAATAAGGTCATTGTCAAAAGAATGTTTTCACTATGCAAAATGAATCATACGACCGACGTCCCCTTCTCACACCGAATGGCGGTCAACTTAAGTAGGGAGACCCGGGAACAAAACTTTCCCCTCCTTTTTTAAGCTAATCTTTCATCACATCTTTTTACTCAAGTACTGCTCCTGGTGTTCACTGCGGTTACCTTACTTTTCGATTTTAGAGATTCAATTGCCTTGGCTTTAATCAATGGCCGTTGGCTTCAGCAAATTGCCGTTGGCTTCAGCCAACGGTCTGAGATACAAATTCTTCCCCGGGCTTTAGCCCAACTTTGTTTTCCCTGAAAAACAAGATATTTATTGAATACTCTCCTAATTTCCTTATTATGTCATTTGTCAGAAGCCTGATGAAGGGACTAAAGTCCCATTGCGAAGAGAGGCTTCTCTGATCCGTTGGCTGAAGCCAACGGCCATTGAACCTACAGCCATTGAACCAACGGCGTTAACCTTCCCACTAAAAATTCCTTAGATCATCGGATAATATTAAAGATATGTATAAAGATTAGCTTTTTTAAGGAGGGGAAACTTTTATCCACAAAACTCCGTTAAGTTGACGGCCATCCTCTCACCCCGGGAGAGGGGGAATTAAGGGGGTGAGGCCGGATACAAAAGAGAGGGATTCCAGGGGGTGAGACCGGATTCTGACTATGTAAAAATTCCTCACATCAGATATGGTATATTTTTGCCGGATAAATTATCTTCGGGACCGTAACTTAAATTAAACCCGTTATGACCTGCCTTTCAACATCACTTTTTTATCTCTCATTTCTAAGCAGATATGAAACGGAATTTCAGAATCTTGTATCAACCTGGTTAACTTTAATGATAATCGTTATTATTGTTACCTTCATTGTAAGCGAGATAACCCGCAATTACAGTCAGGTGGATAAACTGTGGAGCCTTCTTCCCGTCGCTTACGGCTGGATTACTGTTGCCGCCTTCCCTTCAGCAAGGATCATTATCATGGCTTTTCTTATAACAATTTGGGGATTTCGTCTCAGCTACAATTTCAACCGTAAGGGAGGATATAACCTGATACCCTGGAAGGGTGAAGAAGATTACCGGTGGAAGTACCTGAGGGAAAATCGTTTTCTGAAGGGAAGGTTAAGGTTCGGGCTTTTTAATCTTTTATTTATCTCTGTATATCAGAATATTGTGATATTTCTTTTCTCGTCTCCCCTGCTGATGGCGGCCCTTAATAATGACAGATCCCTTGTTTTAACTGATTTCCTTGCCGGTGGTTTCATGCTGCTTTTCATAATAATCGAATCGGTTGCTGATAATCAGCTTTTCCGCTTCCACCAGGAAAAGAAGAAGCCGGATGATAAAGATAACCGTTATATAAGATCACTGAAGAAAGGATTTCTTTCCGAAGGTCTCTGGAAATATGCCAGACATCCCAACTTTGCTTCAGAACAGGCGATCTGGATCAGTTTCTATTTTTTCAGTGTGGCAGCTTCCGGCAAGCTGCTGAATATAACGCTGATTGGAGCGACCCTTCTTGTACTTATCTTTGCTGGGAGCACTATCATGACTGAAGGGATCAGCAGTAAAAAATACCCTGAGTATGCAGTTTATCAAAAAGAAGTACCTAAATTCATTCCTAAGTTAATAAGGTGAGCGCGGTAAGAAATTCGAATGCCGTTAAAATACTAACCCTCAAATAAGAAAAAAATGTTACTGAAATTAACACTGCTTGCAATATTCGGGATAGCAATGGCTCATTTCGAGGGGGTTGTTGTTGTATATCTCCGGAAAGCTCTTGGAATGCTTGATTCCGACTCGAACAAGGAATCACTTAAATCATTTCCGGAGAGGTATCTTCGTATCGAAATGACAAGGGAAGCGGCGACAATAATCATGCTTGTCGCGATAGCGCTTCTTACCGGAACGACATGGATTGAAAAGGGTATTTTCTTTTTATGGACTTTTGCATTCTGGGACCTGTTTTATTATTTATCACTGTATATTCTCATAAAATGGCCGCCAAATTTTAAAACTATCGATGTGCTCTTTCTCATTCCTAAACCATGGATAGCGCCAGTATGGTTTCCGATAGGAGTCTCATCACTCACAATTATTGGAATAGCTTTATTATATTTGCTGTCTGCAATATGATCAGATAGTGAATCCGGTTAATTTCGGGTGTCAGTCCCGGTAAATCTTTGAAACATTTTAACGGCAATATAAGTCTCAGTACAAGGATCAGTACCATATTCAGGTCGCTGCATTACAGGAACTACCGCTTGTTCTTCACCGGTCAGAGTATTTCTCTTATTGGTACCTGGATCCAGCGGATTGCTATGCCCTGGCTGGTATATAAGATGACGGGATCGGCTTTTCTGCTTGGACTCATAAGTTTCACCGGCCAGATTCCGACTTTCCTGCTTGCACCCTTTGCAGGTGTTCTTACAGATCAGCTCAACAGGTACAGGGTACTTGTGAGCACCCAGATCTTTTCAATGGTTGCAGCATTGATCCTGGCAGTCCTGACCCTCCTGGGAGTGATCCAGATATGGCATATTGTGGTTTTAAGTATAATACTCGGTGGTATAAATGCTTTCGATGTTCCTTCACGGCATTCATTTGTTATTGAAATGGTTGACAAAAAAGAGGATATAGGTAATGCCATTGCTCTTAACTCACTGATGTTCAACGGGGCCAGACTGATAGGGCCCTCCATCGCCGGGATAATTCTTGCAACGGCAGGAGAAGGGATATGCTTTCTTATCAATGCCCTGAGTTATATTTTTGTTATTGCGTCACTTCTGATGATGAAGGTGAAGGATAAGGAGAGGAAAAAGCCTGAGGCTCATATTTTCAGGCATATGAAGGAAGGACTCGATTATGCATTTGGATTTGCCCCGATAAAATATCTGCTCTATCTGCTTACACTTGTAAGCCTGATGGGGTCATACCAGGTGCTCATGCCGGTGTATGCCAGTGAAGTGCTTAAAGGAGGATCCGATACTTTTGGTTTCCTGATGGGCGCCGGTGGATCTGGTGCTCTTCTGGGAGCTCTTTATCTCGCATCGAGGGAATCTGTTGTGAAGCTTGGAAGACTTATCCCTGCTTCAACGATACTGTTCGGAACCGGGCTTGTAATCCTTTCAATGTCAAGACTCTTATTGCTTTCACTTTTCCTGATGTCTTTCATCGGGCTTGGCCTGATGATGCATACCGCCGCCAGCAATACTGTTCTCCAGACTATAACCGACGATGACAAACGCGGCAGGGTAATGAGTTTTTATACAATGGCAATTATGGGCACTGCTCCCTTCGGAAGTCTCCTGGCCGGGACTATGGCCAAATTCCTTGGAACTCCCGCTGCCATACTTATCGGAGGATTAGCCTGTATCGCAGGCGCTTTACTCTTTATGAAAAAACTTCCGGAACTTAGGAAGATAGTCCTTCCAGTTTATATTAAAAACGGGAATATACAGTAAATATCAGGTTATTCTTTATTTTTGCAGCCTCAGATTTAACAAAAGTATTAAATCAGAAATGAGATACCCACACAGGTTTTTAAGGATATTCTTTATTTTTATTTGTGCTGTTTCCTTACCTTTTCATATTTCGGCCGGAGCTCTTTCAACGGAAGCTGAACAACAGGATACAGTAAAATCAAAGGTAAAGCAACCTGTTTACACCACTTCGAGGCTGGTCACTCCCAGGCCGGTCATTGACGGAAAGCTTGATGATGAATGCTGGAAAATGGGTACATGGGCCGGTGATTATCATCAGTTTGTCCCGAATGAGGGTGCAAAACCTACATATCCTACCGAATTGAACATCCAGTATGATGATAAGTACCTTTATGTTGCTTTTCGCGCTTTTGATGGTGAGCCCGATAAAATTGTAAAATTGTCAGGGGGGCGTGATGAAAATATCGGTGATATGGTAGGGCTTACCCTGGACAGTTACCGTGATTACAGAACGGGCTTTGAATTTACTATTACAGCCTGGGGCCAGAAAGTAGATCTTGTACTTTTCAATCCGATGAACTGGGATTTCAACTGGAATGCTGTCTGGAAAGGGGAAGTGGGTATGGAGGATTCGGCCTGGGTGGCTGAGCTCGAAGTGCCATTAAGCCAGCTGCGTTACAGCGGGAAAGATGACCAGGTCTGGGGCCTTCATACATGGCGATGGATAGCAAGGCTCCAGGAAGAAAGCAACTGGGAAATTCAGTCAAAGACCGGTCCCGGCATGCTGTATAATTTCGGAGAGCTCAGAGGAATAAACGGACTTAAGAGATCGAGGCGTCTTGAAGTTATGCCATTTGTGCTTGGTGACCTTAAAACAATGAAGCAGGAAGCCGGTAATCCTTTCACCGAAAACGGAAGAAAATGGGGAGGGAATGCCGGGCTGGATGCAAAAATAGGTTTATCAAGCAATTTTACTGTTGACCTTACTGTTAATCCCGATTTCGGACAGGTGGAATCTGACCCTTCAGTGATGAACCTGTCGGTTTTTGAGACTTTCTATGAAGAGAAACGTCCATTCTTCCTTGAAGGTCTGACAATCTTCAATTATGATTTTGATAATGAAAGCATCTTTTATTCACGACGAATCGGACATTCACCTTCTGCCGTGATCAATCCTGACGATCATACATTTGTGGATATTCCTGATAAGACGACTATCCTCAGTGCAGCCAAGTTCAGCGGTACCACATCGAATGGTTTGTCTCTGGGACTTATCCAGTCGGTTACTGCAAATGAGTTTGCCAGGGTCAGCGATCAGTATGGCAATATCACAAAAAGAAAGATTGAACCGCTTACAAGTTACACAGTCGCCCGAGTTCAGAAGGGTTATAATTCCGGGAATACATTTGCCGGGGGTATGTTCACCTCAACAAACAGGGCTTTTGAAGAAAAGTCTCTCGATTTCCTGAGCAGAAATGCATTTACCGGCGGGTTTGATCTGAGACATCACTGGAGGGATAAGGAGTTCTTCCTCGATGCAAAATTGCTTGGAAGTTTTGTCAACGGGAGCAAGGATGCAATTACCACCCTTCAGGAATCCTCATCCAGGTACTACCAGCGGCCGGGTGCAGATTATGTAAATTTTGACACTACCCGGACAGCCCTGAGCGGATTCGGAGGTAAATTCAATATCGGAAAGGGATCAAAAGGATTCTGGAAATATAATACCGGAGTTTCCTGGCGTTCTCCCGGCCTTGAACTGAATGACCTCGGATATATGAATGAAGCAGATGAGATCCAACAGGAAAGCGAAGTCTCTTATTTTGTGAACAAACCTGTCTCAATATTCCACACTTACAGCATAAATCTCGAACAATTCAATTCCTGGAATTTCGGAGGTACTTACCTCGGTTCCGGAGGGCATCTTTCCATAAGCACAGAATTTGTTAACAATTACTCGTTCAGTACGAATTTAATTTTCCACTCAGGAGCAACAGATCCCCGTAAACTAAGAGGCGGTCCTGAAATGATGATGCCATATTCGCTTATGATCTTCGGAGAGGCAAAAACCGATCCTTCCAGGAAATTCATTATCGAATTCGGATACAGTTACGAGTATTCCGGAAACGGTTCGGCAAAAAGTTATCAGCTTGAACCGGGAATATCGGTCAGACCCCTGAATTTCCTGAAATTATCTGTTACTGCCGATTATACCCGCAATCACGATGAGCTTCAATATATAACCAGGAGAGATCTGGGCATCCTGGGAGACAGGTTTATCCTCGGAACAATAGACCAGAAAACGCTGGGCCTTACATTCAGGGCTGATCTTAACCTGACCCCCGAATTTTCGATACAATATTACGGCAGCCCTTTTGTCTCGAGAGGTTCTTATTCAGAATTTAAGCATGTGACTGCTCCAAAAGCAGATAAATATTCGGACCGTTTTGAAGTTTACACCGATCCTGTACTGACTGACGGATCTTACAATCTGTATGATTACCAGAGCGGCCTGCGTGCAGATTATACGATTCCCAATCCCGATTTCAACTTCCATCAGTTCCGTTCAAATCTTGTAGCAAAGTGGGAATATCGTCTCGGTTCCTTCATCTATTTTGTATGGTCCGGCGACAGGACAGGACGTAGCAGCATGTCGGAAGCTTCCCTGGGTGATTCTTATAAACAGATGAGGGATCTCTTCCCGAATAATATTTTCCTGATCAAATTAAATTACTGGTTCTCATTATAATGGTTTCAGTTGGCAGAATATCGTAGTCAATTTTAGGTTTTTTGTCGAAAAAGTTTCCCCTCCTTTAAAAAAAAAGGAGGGGAAAGTTTTGTTCCCAAGACTCCTTTAGGATAACGGCTATTCCCGGAACCTGGAACCTGGAATTTGAATTTTCCCGAATACTGAAACTAAAATCTTTTAGTCACGTATCAGCAGTTGTTAATCCATTAATTCGGATTGTTAGCAAAAACATTCCGGGATTTTTGGTTAAACAATTAAGAATATTCATTTTTACAACGTATAAGCATAAGGTTATGAAAAAGTAAATCAATGACCTTATGAATAATAGCATGAGGATACTAATTTGCGAAGACAACAAGCTGGCGCTAAAAACTATTTCCGTTGTCCTTGAAAGGGAGGGTTATAAGTCTGATACAGCAGAGAATGGATATGATGCTCTTACTTTGCTTAAGGATAATTTATATGATATGGTGATTGTAGATATTCATCTCCCCTATCATAGCGGACTTGAGCTGGTTGAATATTTACGGACCGATCTCAGGCTCGACACTCCTGTACTTATTGTCTCGGCTTTCAGTGATCCTCAGATGCAACGTCAGGCAGCCGGACTTGGTATTGCAGGGTATATCGTAAAGCCTTTCAATCCCACTGACCTGGTGAATAGAATAAGAACCATTCTAAAAAATTAAGTTATGAACAGATGCTTTATTCTGTTTATCGGATTGGTTTTATCAGGAATGTCTGTATGCAGACCGGTATTTGCCCAGCAGATAAGTGATCCCGAAGCGGAATATCTGAGGATAAGGTCACTTGCATTTGATGGTGAATATGCAGCAGCTGCATCTGATGCCCGCAAACTCGTCAATGCATTTCCTTCATATGGCGATGCCCGTATCCTTCTCGGGAGGATACTTGCCTGGCAGAAGGATTTTAAACAGGCAGCTGCGGTAATCGATACATTGCTTGCAACAGATCCGGATAATGCAGACGCTCTTGCGGCGAAAAGGGATATTTCCCTCTGGTCGAAAGAGAATTCCCCGGTAGCAACAGATATAAGAGCAGGATACAGTTTCGACAGGTTCTCCGAACCCTATGACAGATGCTGGCGGATGTTCAAAGCAGGCGCCGGACATAAATTTAACTGGGGCCCTGCTGCAGCCGGTATTAATATAGGACACATTAACATTGATCAGACAACAGCCACGGAGGTTCAGTTTGAAGCAGAAGCCTGGCCAAAGATCTCTGACAAAAACTATGCTTATTTCTATTATGCATTCAGCCCGGGTGATTATTTCCCGCGACACAGGGCCGCAGCTGAAATATGGCAGATCCTTCCGGAAGGCTGGGCTATGTCGGCAGGTATTAATTTTTACAGATTCGACCGTAATATATTTATTCCAACTCTTTCGGTCGAAAAATATGTAAGCAGGTTCTGGTTCTCCCTGAAAGGATATTTATATCTCAAAGATGAAGGTGCAAGACCGGCTCTCTATTTTAACGGAAGAAGATATTTCAATGATACAGACTATCTTCAGTTAACCCTTGGTACCGGAACGGCTCCGGATGAACCTATTGACATACAAACAGATATTGAACGGTATAGTGCCAACAGCATCAGACTGGCTTATTATGGCTTTATTACTAAAAAGATGGCGATCCGCATAGGAACGGGATATTCCAGGGAAGAATATGCTGAAGGAATCATGCGCAACAGGTTCGAAGGCCATATTAATTTCATTTATGCAATAAAGATGAAATGATGAAGTATGCTCTTCTTATAATATTGTCATTTTTAACGGCACGGGCAACCACTGCCGGTCAGTCTTTAAATATTAAAGCCGACTCGGTGGCTGTTGCAGAAACGACATTTGTTACCGAACCGCCTTCAGGTATCCCGCTGGATTACGAGATCAATGAAACAGCAGTAAAAGGGTTCATTACGTCCCTGAAAGATAAATATCCGGTACAGCTGGGTGCTTTCAGGGTGAAATATAATGCAGAGGCATTCTTTAAGGAGGTCACTTCACATATCGACAGTAATGCTGTCATGTTCAGGGAGGATGGTTTATACAAGATACGGATATCACGTAATCCGGGTACAGCAGAAGAGGTTATCCGGGAAAAGACTGGACCTGAAAAGATTACAGTTGTTCCGGCCCCTGAAACGACTTCAGGCAGCGATACGGTCCGGTCCGGGACGGGTATTCCTGATTCAACAACAACCGGAATTTTATTAAGCGAACCGGCTGAGAAGAAAGCAACTGCTGAAAGAATATCTGCAGGTGAACTGATCATCGGAAATAACAGTCCGTGGTTAAAAAGAATTACCTACTTCGGCAAATCCCTTGCACTTATAAATGCACTCATAATTACGATTGTTGTATGCATAATCTCAATGATACTCCTTCTCCTTTTCATTCTGCTTAACAGAAGAAGGATGGAAAGAAGGGAAAAGCTGCACCAGTATCTGATGGAGAATTATCAGGAACTCATTATCAATTATCTCTTCGGAAATGCAACTCCTGATGATTTCCGGCCTATTGCCTCTGATACCTATCGCAGGCAGGTGCTGATAGACCAGATGATCGATGTAAGCATCAACCTGAAGGGAGAAGAAGCCAGGAAACTGCTGGGTTTATATAAACATCTTGGCCTTGACAGGGATTCCATCGGGAGAGCCCGTGATCATCGCTGGCATAAAAAGATCAAAGGATTCCGCGAGCTGGCATTTATGAATATCAAGGACGCCAATGACACAATATATAAGGCTCTCAACTCCTCGAATGAGATCCTCCGTATGGAAGCTCAGATAGCTCTTGTAAGGCTTGGCGACGAAAGCGCATTCGATTTTCTTTCACATCTCGAAAGGCCCTTCTCTCTCTGGGAACAGATCTCACTTCATGAACTGATCGTCCAGCATAATATTCCTCTTCCGCAATTCAAACAATGGCTCACATCTTCCAATCCTACTGTGGTTATGTTTGCCCTGAGAATGATAAGGGAGTTCAAACAGTCTGAAGCCGAAGAAGCAGTACATGATACAATAATGCACCCCGATCCTGCAGTCAAACAGCTTGCCATACAGGTCGCGGGAGATATGAACATGCGGACCACTCTCGATACCATGAAACACATGTACAAATTCCAGGAATATAATGTATGTCTCGAAATTATAAAGTCGATGGGGAAAATGCCCGACCTGTCAATGCTCGGATTCCTGAAACTGGTACTCGACAAGGAAGATGATGTACAACTCCAGATTGAAGCAACAAAAGCTATCGAAAACAATGGAGAAGAGGGTGTTAAAGCTCTTGTTAAGATCATGAAATCGGAATATAAAAACTATAATATAATTGTCAGGCATGTGCTTGACCGGAGAATATACTAAACAGCCATGGGTTTTATTTTCGGACATATAATTTTCATCATTACCCTGATCATTTTCGGATCATACCTGTTGCTTGGCATATTTTCAGCCATTGCACTCCGGAAATATCTGCGGAAGAACAGTTATGTGAATTACAACTCGCTTGTACTTTCTCCTCTGAGCCCGAGGATATCCATTATAGCCCCGGCCTTCAATGAAAGCAAGACGATAATTGATAATGTCAGGACATTATTATCCCTGTATTACAATAATTTTGAAGTTATCCTGGTTAACGACGGATCGACCGACAATACATTTGAAAAGGTTGAAGAAGCTTTTGAGCTCGAAAAGGTCAATTATTATTTCGATTACAGGATACCGTGTGAAAGGATAAAAGGAGTTTATAAATCGAAAAATCCCTCTTTCACCAGGCTTACAGTTATTGACAAGAATAACGGAGGCAAGGCCGATTCACTTAATGCCGGGATAAATATCTGTAAAAGCAACCTGATAGTTTCAATAGATGCCGATTCGATTATTGAGGCTGATTCAATTCTCAAGCTTGTAAAACCTTTCCTTGAGGAGAAGGATCATAAAGTCATCGGTACGGGTGGAGTGATAAGGATTGTCAACTCGTGTGATGTTGAGCTTGGACATATAAGGAATATACATGTGCCAAAACAGATATTACCACGTCTTCAGGTCCTGGATTATACCCGCGCATTCCTCCTTGGCAGGATGGCCTGGAGCCAGCTCGACGGATTGATGCTTATTTCAGGTGCCATGGGTATTTTTGACCGTGAAACTGTCATTAAAGCAGGCGGATACAGCACTAAAACTGTCGGGGAAGACATGGAGCTCGTCCTCAGGATGAGACGTTACATGTCAGAACACAATGCAAAATACGAAGTTACATATATACCCGATCCTCTTTGCTGGACGGAAGTTCCGTCAGACCTTAAATCTCTCAGAAAACAAAGGACCCGGTGGACAAGAGGCCTGGTAGAATCATTAAAGACCCATCGCAAATTATTCTTTAATCCTAAATTCAATAAACTGGGATTACTCGGATACCCTTACTGGTTCTTCTTTGAATGGCTTGCTCCGCTTATAGCTTTCGGAGGTTTCATATACACAATAATACTTATCCTCACAAGCGGAATAAACTGGCCTTTTTACCTGCTTCTCTTTGTTTTCGTTTACTCATTTGCTGTTCTGCTCACAACCTGGGCCATCCTTTTTGAAGAGATTACATTTCATAAATATAAACGGAAAAGGGATGTCTTCAAACTTATAGCCACAGCATTCGTCGAACCTTTCTTCTACCCTGTTCATACATATTTTGCAGTAAAGGGAAATATTGAAGCAATGAGGGGGAAAACAGGCTGGGGTAAAGCCGAGAGAAGCGGATTTGACAGGAAGAAGAAAAAAATCCATCAGCCGACAGTCCGTCAGTCGGCAAACATATCAAAGGCAACTAATCCCCAGGAAATCTGCTGAAGAGACCTTTTCTCCCGGGAAACCGTTTCAGGGACGATCAGCCATTTATCCCAGTGATACCTGCTTGTGCTTGATGTAACGCTTTTGTCAAAATAAACTGATACTGCAATGCCGTCGGATACTGCAGTCGATATCTTATAAGATCGCCCCCCGTCGGAAGATGTGGCTCCGTTAACAACTTTCCTTTGTGTCGGATCATAGAAATGAAGCATTGTCCAGGGGATACGTACCCTTAGTTTATTCCCTTCCCATAAAACCGCTGTGAGAAAGCCCGGACTAAAAATGTTGAAATTAAAGGCCTCTATTCTCCCTATCTTTTGTTCAGTCATTGAAAAACCATCGTTGATCCATTCCATGAGCTTCCACGGAGCCCCGTCCGTAACTGTGCTCCTGTACTTTTGTACAGAAGGGTCGGTAAGATTAAACCTTGGAGTAAATCCTTTCATATTATAAGCCTCAGTCACATAATATGATGCGGAATCTTCTCCTGCCACATATTCAAGTAAAAATTCCGAACGGTTGTTTAGAGCCTTCCCGTTTGGAAGTCGTGATTCGCCCAGACCTGCCAGGTAAGTATCAAATGCAATTAATATCGAATCTCCTGAAGAAATGTTCCTGTTCAGGTCAATATTCAGATAAAAATAATTGTTACCGTGAGAGGCCTCAATCTTTGAAACCGGGCCTGTGACATTGTCCCTGCTGTAATTAACAAATGACGGGATTCCCTTTTGATCAAAAGTTATTAATCCGAAATTCTGTTCGGGTGATGTCACATTATGCCAGAGCTGCCTGGTAGGAATGAACAGGCTATTGGAATCAAGTCCGTAAGCTTCAAGGTATGAAACGATCCAGGTAGGCTTGAACCATTCATCCATCCATGAGAACATAAAGCCTCCCGCACATCCGGCATCAAAAATATTGTACAGCATCCTGACATTCTTCTCTCCCTGCTGAAACTCGGAATATCCGCCATGATGCATATTACTGTATGACTGATGGGCGCTGCCCCAGCTCGACGGTACACCGAATTCACCAATAACAAGCGGAATATTGGTATAATGATTTTTCAGATCAGTAAGATATCCAAGATAACTGTTCTTCCCCTGGTTGTCCGAATATTCTCTGTAGGATGGCTGTTCACTTATGAAGTTCGGATAATACGGATAAGCATGATAACATGCAAACAATCCAGCTTTAAGGTTCTGACGGCTTATTTTTGTGATGTCATAGGTAGCTTTATCCTCATCGGTAAATATTTCTGTGGGATGGGTCAGCGGGTCAAGTGTCGGCCAGCTTGAAATGCTCACGGGTCTGTTTACTGAATATTTCTGGAATTCATATGTAACTGTTTCATCAAGCATCCGGGTTACAAATACCTCGCTTGCTGTGCCATCTGAAATACTTAACTGATTGCCGGTAAAGGATTTCATTTCGGTATGTAACCTGTTTGTCGTATCAACTTCCTGTGGCATTATCTCCCTTCCGATCACATATCCGGCCGTCCACCTTGACATATCCGTACGGTAACTGCCATAAGCTTTCCCAAGCCTGAAGGCAATCTCCTTTTTGCCATGGATGCAATCTATGACTTCCTTAATTTCATTCCGGAAAGAGTTCGTACGGAGCGTAAGATCATATTCTGAAGTGACTGAACCGTTCTCTATTTCTTCTAACCAGATCCCCTGGAACAGCAGTAATGGTCTATCAGGGTGGCGGTAATTATAATTGGCAAGCTTTTCATAAAATACCGGGGGGTGCAAAGTATAGACACGTATCCCGTTAAAGCCGGAACCTGCCATAAGATTTATCCACTCTTCATATGTCTTTCCTGAGATCGCGTAGGCTATCTCTCCTGGGAAAGTGCCGGGGGGTGAGGAACCCAGATTTATTCCCTTCAGATTCAAAGACCTGTAATCAGATCCCGTGTGCATTGTGATATAATTCTCATTCGTCCTGAAAGGGATTGCAAGAGAAGCACATATCTCAAAATCAATAAGGGTATCACGTCTTATTATTATATCTGTAAGCCTTACCGGATAATAATCTTTGCATGTAACATCTGTAATTACGGGTATCCTGTTGTATGAACCCGGTATGTAAGGTGCAGAAGCCGGTATCTGAACCTGTTCGAGAGTCGAAACCGCAGATGATGCTGATTCTGAGGAATATTTGAGGAGCCTTCCTGACCAGGATTTACCGCCGAATGTAATTGTATAAATATATAAACCCTGCCGTGCAGGTGATCCGTTATCCGTTCTTCCATCCCAGATTATCTGGTAACTTCCTTCCTCAATTCCCGGAAAATAGAAATCCTTTATCTTCTGTCCTGACAGATTAAAAATCATCAGACGGATATCTCCCTGACTGTTGATTATAAACGGGATATTAATTGAATGTGAGAAAGGATTGGGATATGGGACACCGGGCTGAAGAAGATCGGAGACCGGACCATATATTCCGGAAATTCTCAGGGAATACTTACCGTCAGTGCCGCTCAGGGCACCAAAAACCGAACTGCCTGCCGTCATCGTGATTTTTGCACCCGGGACAGCATTCCCTGACATATCCGTTACAGTTCCGGTCACATAATAATCGCCTGCCCGCAAATTTCCTGCGGCGGTCATAATTGCTATTACTGTAACGATTTTCTTCAGGAAAAGCATCAGGGCTTGAAGGTTACTGAGTTCAGGGTACTGATCAAAACATGGATTTTATGTCCCAAATTTAACAAAAAGATATATAAATCCATCCTTTTGTGGTAGTTATGTTTTTCAGTTTCATTATTTGATCAGAATATTAACTTTGTAACAGGCATACATAATCATTACAATGAGCGTAATTTACAGGCATCTCAGAAGAAAGGACAACCGGGAAATTGCAGATCTTATACGTTCGGTATTCCGGGAATTTGGCATAGACCGGCCCGGAACCGTCTATTTTGATCCTACCACCGATGACCTTTTCTCACTTTTTAAAAGATCAGGTTCTGTATACTGGATAGCAGAAGAGGACAGTAAGATAATCGGCGGTTGCGGTATCTATCCAACCCCGGATCTGCCCGAAGGATGCGCTGAACTTGTTAAATTATACCTCGATCCCGCAAAACGTGCCCGGGGGATAGGGTGGCAACTGATGTCAAAAAGCCTCCGGTCAGCCAGGAGATTGGGTTATAAACAGGTTTACCTTGAATCAATGCCGGAACTTGGTAAGGCCATAAGCCTGTATAAAAAAGCCGGGTTTGAATTTATACCCGGGCCTCTGGGGAATTCAGGACATTTCGGATGTAAAATCTGGATGATCTGCCGGCTTTGACAATAATCTGAAGTTTTTTTATATATTGCATATAAATACTTCCATGAGATTTCTGAAGAAACTTGAGCCGCCCGACAAATGGAAACTTCCGGTTATCCTGGTGCTTGCTGTATTCACGGGGATTGCGCTCTTTTCATTCCATATCTCAAATGCCTCATCATATCTTGGCGACAAGCCTGAAACTTGTGTCAACTGCCATATTATGGCTCCGCAATATGCGACATGGTATCACAGTTCTCACCGCGAAAAAACTAACTGTAACGAATGCCACGTTCCTCATAATAATATTTTCAGCAAATATTTTTTCAAGGCGAAGGACGGTCTGCGACATGCGACAATCTTCACCCTTCGCAGGGAGCCACAGGTTATTTTTATAAAGGAAGCCGGCAGGGAAGTTGTTCACCGGAACTGCATAAGATGCCATTCTGATCTGCTTACCGACTACAAGCTCCTGGCCAGGGGAGACGAAACCCACAACTTCAGGATGGACCGCACCTGCCTCGACTGTCACAGATATACTCCACACGGAAGAGTTAACAGCCTTTCGAGTGTACCCTGGGCACGAGTTCCGTTACCCGGTCCGATCGTCCCGGAATGGATGGATAAAATTGTAAACAAAAATGACTGATAAAATATAGACTATGAAGCCTATACAGGAAAAGCTTAAAGAAAAACCCTGGCTTGGATGGGTAATTTTCTTCCTTACTGTCCTTGTCGTATTTATGCTCGGAATGCTTGCCTCATCAATAGTACAGAGACGTGCGGAAGCTGTTTTTGCTTATACTCCTGCTGTCACATTCTCAGAATACGAACCACGCAATTCTGTCTGGGGGGAATTATTCCCACGTGAATATGACTCATATATTAAAACTTCCGATACAACTTTCAGAAGTAAATATAACGGCAGCTCGATGATCGATATGCTTGAAGAATCTCCACGAATGGCTGTCCTTTGGGCAGGATATGCATTTTCAAAGGATTATAGTCAGGGCAGGGGTCACTACCATGCCGTTGAGGATATCCGTAATACATTGCGGACAGGCTCTCCGGCTGATGGTGTACCAAGTCCGCAGCCTAATACATGCTGGACCTGCAAAAGTCCTGATGTTCCACGGATGATGAATAAAACCGGAGTGGCTGAATTCTACCGCGGGACATGGGATACAAAAGGAAGTGAAATAATAAATCCAATAGGATGTGCCGATTGTCATGATGCTAAAACCATGAATCTCAGGATATCACGACCAGCCCTCATAGAAGCTTTTCAGGCGACTGGCCGTGACATTTCCAAAGCGACACACCAGGAGATGAGAAGCCTGGTCTGTGCCCAATGCCATGTAGAATATTATTTCAATAAAACCATATCCGATGGTGTATCATATCTTGTTTTTCCATGGAAGAACGGAACAAGTGCAGAAGAAATAGAGAAATATTATGACAATATAGGTTTTACCGACTGGACCCATTCCATGAGCCGGGCACCTATGCTGAAAGCCCAGCATCCCGATTATGAAGTTTACCTTACAGGAACACATGCCTCAAGAGGTGTATCCTGTGCCGACTGCCATATGCCATTCATAAGCGAGGGAGGCCAGAAATTTACTGATCATCACCTGCAAAGCCCGCTCAATAATGTTGCCGCTTCGTGCCAGGTCTGTCACCGTGAGGAAACCGAAAAACTCATAAATGATGTATATTCAAGACAGGACAAAATAATTGAGAACCGGAATATTCTCGAGACTCTTCTTGTAAAGTGTCATGTCGAGGCAAAGAATGCCTGGGATAAGGGAGCAACGGAAGAAAGGATGAAAGATATACTTTCAGATATCAGAAAAGCCCAGTGGAGATGGGATTTCTCAGCTGCCGGTCATGGAAATTCCTTCCATTCTCCGGTTGAACTGGGAAGAATAATCGCCGGGGGAATTGCTTATGCCCAGGATGCCAGGATCAAAATGGCCAGGCTGATGGCTGATCTGGGAGAGAACAGGGAGATCCCCTACCCTGATATCACAACCAAAGCAAAGGCCCAGGCATATATCGGACTTGACATGAAAAAGCTCAGGGAGGAGAAAAAAGTATTCCTCGAGAACATTGTTCCTGAATGGATAAATAGCGGGAAGGAAAGAGAGAAAGACTATTAAAGAATCTGGTTGCCGGTTGCCGGTTGCCGGTTACCTGATGCCGGGTGTAGATTAAAATATTCCAAAGAGTTAATAATAAAATATAAACGGATATGGATATGGCAGAAAAAGATTATTCAGAGATGCGGCATGCTTCCGGTTGTTCATGCTGTGGCGGGCATCATGTTGAACCATCAAATGATATGACCCGGCGTAATTTTGTTAAAGTCACCGGTACAGGAGCTCTCGGTGCAGCTGTAATTCCGGGGATAACATGGGCGGCTCTTGCCGGCCGGGAAAATGGTGACAGGACTGCCCCCGGCCGCCGCACACTTATTGTCAAACCCGTTCTTACCTGTGATGTGCCTGTCCGTCGCGACAAAACAAGCTGGAGAAGCTGGGGCGGTATCCAGACTGACAAGGATGTCATTTCTGAAAAGGCAAGGATAGGCGAAGAGATTAAATCACTAAGCGCGAGAGCAGATTTTCCTGTAAATTTTCTTCCGTTATCGGAGGTAAGAAAAAATGATGATCTGAAAGGCATCACCGATATGGAATCTGCCGATCTGGTACTCATTTATGCCGCAGGCGGAAGCCAGAGTATTTTCGATAGTATTCATAAAACAGGGAAGGATATGATAATCTTCTGCAGGCATAAATCGGGTCCGGTCTATCTCTGGTATGAAATAATCAGTCCCCGTTACCTCAGGCAGCATACAGATGCACTTGCTTTAAAAGGTGTTAATGAAAATGATGTTGTGATCGACAGCCAGGATGAACTGCTCTGGAGACTGAGATCAGTATGCGGTCTGAAAAACACCGTCGGTTCAAAAATTCTGGCAATAGGCGGCCCGGGAGCATGGGCACAGCCTCTTGATTATACGATGAAAACCGTCAGCAGCAGATATAAGCTCAACGTTCAGGATATAACCTACGATGAATTAGGTAAGCTGATAACTGAAGCCCGGGCCGATAAATCAGTAATATTGGATGCAAAAAGCCGGGCTGACAAATATCTGCAGGACTCCGGGATAAGTCTTGTAACTGACAGGAAATTTGTTGAGAATTGCTTTGTTCTTGAAGATATCCTGGTAAGGCTCATGGAAAAATACAATTGCAGGGCAGTCACGGTAAATAATTGCATGGGAACAATAATGCCACTTGCTGAGACCACAGCCTGCCTGACCCTCAGTCTGCTCAACGATGAAGGGTACCTGGCATTCTGTGAATCCGATTTTGTGGTGGTCCCGGCAGGTATCCTGATGGCAAATATCTCAGGCAAACCCTCATTTCTTAATGACCCGACATACCCGCATGATAATATTATCACGCTTGCCCATTGTACTGCTCCGCGAAAAATGGACGGAAAGAATTCTGAACCTGCAAAGCTGCTTACTCATTTCGAATCTGATTACGGTGCCGCACCAAAGGTTGAAATGAAAATCGGGCAGGTTGTGACAAATATAATGCCTGATTTTGAGTTTAACCGTAATGTGGGACTTTCAGGTAAGATAGTGAGCAATCCTTTCATGGATATATGCAGGTCCCAGATAGATATAAGTTTCTCCTGCGACAGTAAGATAGTGGCAGAACGGATGCCCGGATTTCACTGGATTACTGTTTATGGCGATTATCTGAAGGAAGCAGGTTATGCACTGAAAAAGATCGGGATCGGATTTGAGAATCTGGGTTAATCTTCCGGGTTGAATGAAAAACGAAATTAGAGACACCATGCATGGCGTCTCTAATTTATTGTTCAGGGTTAAGGAATAAAATGTAATTTTAGCTTGTCAAATTAATATTTAACCCATTTATCTATTTATTCATGAAAACCAACATTTCCTTCAGTTTCAGGATGCTTTTGAGCTCCATAGTTTTTATGCTGGCTTCAGCAGGTTTGTTTGCCCAGTCAAATTTTTCGGGTACCTGGGCTTTTAATGAATCCAAAAGTGATTTTGGAGACAGCCAGTTCAGGTTTGCAGCCACCACTATGGTTGTTACCCAGGCAGGCAACGTTCTTACAGTAGAGAGTACGATGCCCGGCAGGGATGGAGGTGAGATGAAGACCACTTCGAAGTATAATCTCGACGGAACTGTCAGCGAGAATCCGATGTTCAATACAACCAGGAAATCGACAGTTGCATGGTCTGCCGACAAAGCTTCCATGACAATAGCGTCGACAATGACGTTTGAGAGAGATGGTGAGAGCCGGGAAATGAAATCAACCGAGACCTGGAAGCTTACCGAAGGCGGGAAAGTGCTGATGCTTGAAAGTGTAAGGCCCGGAAGAGATGGTGAAATGAAAATTACCGTCGCCTACGATAAAAAGTAGACTGACAGTCATTGATCATCCTGGATCCGCTAACAGTACCAGCCGGTTTTGCTCTGATTGGTAAACATCAAAACCATTCCTGAACCGGAATTTTCCTGTCATGCTGCAATTCAGTCAGCTTATAACTGATCTCGGAGTCATTTTCAATGCTGTAAATCCAGTATCCTGAGATGCCTCCGGGAGCCAGATAAATTCGTCTTAAAAACAGCCTGTCACCAGGAATAAATTCGCATTCTTTCCCGAAAGCTGAGATCTTTCCATATGTACTGTCCTGGGAAGTCCTGATCCATATAAGGTTATATCCGGTGAAATCATCCGGATCTGTGTTCCGGTACTCAATATAATCACCTACATAACGCCTGGTGATCATAAGCTGGTCCTCTTCAACCTGAACATTTGATCTTTTAATTGTACCACAGGAACCTAATATTACCGCTGTAATGAATGCAGGTAAAATTAATTTAATATAGTCCTTGCTGATTATCATTGTATTATCCTCCAAGTCTTTTGTCAAAATTACTGTAAAACTGTCAAATATGCAATCCGGAACACTTCCTGTGTTCCTTTTTCATAACTTTCGCCCCGCTTTATTGCCAAGACAAATAACTCCTTACCGGATGAACAGCGCCATAACAAGATTCATTGACAGGTTAAAAGCCCTCCACTTCAGGAACAGAAAGAGGGGAGTTTATGGTTATATGTGGTGGACCGGAGTCAAGATCGCTCTGATTTATGCTGCCGTCATGATCCCTGTGGTGCTCATCGGGAAATATCTTATAAATGTTTCAGCTGTATTCAGTTTTTTTACCCGTCACCTGTCAGATCCCTTTGTATTTATTCTGTTTTTTATATCGGAATCTTTCCTTGGGATGATCCCTCCGGATCTTTTTGTGATATGGTCAGCCAAATTCAATTCGCCCTTCTTCCTGCTTACGATACTGGGTGTACTTTCATATGCAGGTGGTATTGTATCCTATTACATAGGGAGGTGGCTGTCGGGACAGAAAAGGATAAGAGCATACTCCGAAAGGGTTCTTGATAAATACATAAAGACTGTAAGGAAGTGGGGAGGCGCTTTTATAATTATTGCAGCTATTTTCCCGTTCTCGCCATTTTCAATGGTCGTAATAGCAGTAAGTCTGATGAAGTATCCTTTTAAGCTTTATCTCTTATTCGGATTATCGCGGATAATAAGATTCATCGGTCAGGGTGTTATATATCTGGGGATACTTAATCTTGATTCTATTTTGGGATAGGCTTCACCGGGTTGAATTCTCCTTCCCATCTGGCAATGACTGCTGTTGCGAGACAATTGCCCAGGACGTTTACCGAAGTTCTTGCCATATCCATCAGTTCGTCAATCCCAAGAATAATATAGATGGGCCAGGTAGGTAAACCGAAGCTGGCTGCCGTTCCTAAAAGAATGACCATTGAAGCTCTGGGGACACCTGCTACTCCTTTGCTGGTAAGCATCAGTGTAAAAACTATAAGCAGCTGCTTTGCAAAAGGAAGATGAATCCCGCTTATCTGTGCAACAAAAATTGTAGCAAGGGATAGATAAAGTGTTGTCCCGTCAAGATTAAAACTATAACCGGTGGGCATCACAAAGGCTACAATTTTCCTGGGAACACCAAACTCTTCCATTCTTTCCATCGCAACAGGAAGAGCCGATTCAGAACTTGTAGTGGCAAAAGCAATTGTGACAGGCTCTGCTACTTTGCTAAGGAATCCGCGGACGGGAATTTTAAATATCAAAGCTACCGGCAGAAGAACGACAAGCAGGAAGATTATCAGGGATACATAAAGTGTAGCAAGCAGCTTGAACAGGTTTACAAGAATATCCAGACCCATATGACCGATACTGTATGCTATTGCAGCAAAAACGGCAAAAGGGGCAAAATACATTATCAGCTGGGTGAACTTGAACATTGTTTCCGCGAGCGATTCGGTGAACCTGATCATTGGACTTTTATACTTGTCCTTTATCAGGGCTACCGCAATGCCGAAAATAATGCTGAAAATCACAATCTGTAATACCTGGCCTTCATATATCGATTTCGCGATATTTTCAGGGAAGATATGCAGGATAAGATCACTCCCTGTCACCGGTTCAACGGAAGGAACCTCAGATTGATTTACCTCATCAGGCACATTTACACCAAGCCCGGCTTTACTTATATTTATAGCAAACAGTCCAATGAACAAGGCGATTGTAGATACGATCTCAAAATAAACAAGTGACTTCCATCCCATTCTTCCTACCTGCTTAAGGTTTGAATGCCCTGCAATACCTACAACGAGGGTGGCAAACAGCAGCGGTGCAATAATTGTTTTTATGAGGCGGAGGAAAATCTTGCTGACCAGGTTCATCTTAACTGCAATCTGAGGAAGATCATATCCGAATTCGGCGCCAACAAGCATACTGATCAGTATCCAGGTGGTGAGTGATTTGCGATACCACGCATATCCTATTATTGCAATTATCGCAAACCACCTGGCCACTGTAAGTACATTTTTCCCGATGTCGATCAGCCTAAAATGATTTGTTATTGTAAGAAGCGAAACCAGGAACAGTACTGATAACAGGAAAAGCAAATACTGTCCGGGGACTTTATTGTTACCTGTTTTCCTGGATACTCCCTTTGGGGTTGGTTGTGCTTCAGGCATGGAATAATTAAAAAAGACCTACAAACATAGTAAAATGTCCTGACAGGTTAATACAGAATTATTCCGGAATGGATCCGGGAAACAAAAAATTACCTGCTTCCCGCCTGGCTATATCACTTATTCTCTCTTATTTCAGCGATAAGGGATTCACCCACAAGTCTGAAATCAGCTGAATTTTCAGGGGGAACGACAAAGATTGATGTTCCCGGTTCAAGCCCCTGTTTGACAATGACATTCTTTTCATTCATGTCGCCAAGGATTACTATCTGGCGTGTCTTGTTTTTCTTATATACAAACGGAATGCTGTCAGCTCCCGTATAAACACATTCGGTGGGAATGAAAATTGCGTTATCAAATGTTTTGGTAATGATCCTGTTCCAGGAGGTCATCGCAGGCCTCAGTATTTTTTCCGAATTAAAGATCCTTATCATGACCTCAAACATCTTTGCATCAGAGTTCGGAAGAACCTCTCCGACATTGGCCACACTTATCACTTTACCTTTGAATGATTTCCCCGGCAAAGCATCGACTGTTATAACAACATCCTGGTCAACAGCAACCTTACTTACCTCAATTTCATTAACATAGGTCTTTGAAAGGATCGAATCCAGGTCAGGAAGGGTTGCCACAACACGATCAAAGGGATTGACTTGTGATCCCGCTTTTCTTTTGGTACCGTTCCATTCCTGTTTGTAAAGTACAATCCCATCTGCCGGAGCTCTGATTGTAAATTGTGCAAGGAAATCCTGAAGCGCTTTTACCAGAGCCTGCCCGTCGGAAAGTGCCTGTTTTGTCTGCTTTATATCTGCAAGAGCTTGTGCACGTCTCAGATTATAGTTTTTTTTCAACTGTTCCAGACCCCTTTCAGCTTTATTGAGATTTATTTCCGCCTTCCTGATTGTTGCCGGTGGCTCGTATTTTGATTCAGCAAGCGTTATCCTGGCTTCCTCAACGACATAAATCTGGTTCTTGATCTCATCTCTGAGGTCTGTCAATGTAACAGCAGTATCGAGGACCTTCATCTCAAGGTTTGCCTGTAAAGTTGTAAGATTCTCCATTGCATCCTTCAGCGTGTTATCATACTCTGTCCTGTCAAGCTGAGCTATATAATCTCCTTTTTTGACCATAGTGCCTTCAGCTATTATATCCTGGATCTTAAAACTCATGATACGCATATGATCATGACCTCCACCTCCCCTGGATCCTCCACCCTGTCCACCTCCCGGCCCTTGAGTTTGTTGTATCTCAGGACCTTTGATATCAAATGAATTTTCTGCAAGCAGTTCCCCGGAATTGGAGATCGCAATCTCAAAAAGCCCTTCCTTAACCTCTGCAAATACACTTACTTCACTTTTCTTCGACAGCAATCTGTTAAAGACTATCAGGCTGATTATGATAGCCAGTGCAACAATACCAGATATGATCAGAGTCCTTTTCATATATAATTTATTAAGTCCTATTCCATTATATAGACCAATTTGAGACTAATTTATTCCATTTCCCAAAAATAATTATTATTCCATGGAATAAATCCTGGTTAATCCTTGTCTTCTTACATATGACTTAAAGATATAAGGTTAGTAGGTCCCCGGATGGATTTCGAAAAGCCGGGGTCTGGTTTTTAAGGTTAGGTTGAAATGAAAGCCTGCAGAACGGATAATCCGGGATGCAGGTTTTCTGATTTTATGTAATCCCTATAAAAGATTATCTTTCGAATAAATTTTTCAGATCATGATGAAGTACTTACTATCGTTACAGCTAATAATTCTGCTTATTACGGCAGGCTGCGCCAATATCACACGAGACCTGTCCATTTACGATCTGAGGTGCGAAAGCCTTACAGAACCGCTTGGTATTGCCACCTGCAACCCGGTATTAAGCTGGAAGATCAGCTCAAAGGTAAATGGAACAGCGCAGAGGGCATATCAGATCCTTGTGGCAGGAAATATTAAACAATTGAACGATACTGATGCAGATATGTGGAATTCGGGTAAGATTTTATCATCCTCGGGCATCTATGTCCCTTACAACGGGAAACCACTAACTTCCAGGTCATTATGTTACTGGAAGGTAAGGATCTGGAATGAAAATGATGAAGTTTCCGGATGGAGCGCTCCTTCAACCTTCAGTATAGGCCTGCTGAATGAATCTGACTGGAAAGCACAGTTTATTGGTTTATTTTTCCCCTCGGAAAATACTGTAAGTCCCCAGCTCCGTAAAACTTTCGACCTCAAAGGATCGCCGGGGAAGTTATTCCTCCATGTCAACTCACTTGGATATCACGAGGTATTTCTCAACGGCCGGAAAGCAGGGGACGGTGTTCTGACTCCGGCAGTTTCGCAATTTAATAAAAGATCCCTGGCATTGACCTATAACCTTACTTCATTTGCCAGGGAAGGAAGGAATGACCTGGTTATCTGGCTGGGCCGGGGCTGGTATAGCAATGGATTACCGGGAGTACTGGAAAATGGGCCTTATGTCAGAGCACAGGCTGAATTATTATCGGACGGCCGCTGGGAAACCATTGTTGTTACCGATACCTCATGGAGCGGAAGGGACAGCGGGTATTCAACTATCGGCACCTGGCGGCCTCACCGGTTCGGCGGTGAACAGGTTGATGCATCACTGGTACTGAATGACCTTACATCAGGATCGCTTGATAATACTACATGGAGCGGAGTATCAGCAATACAGGTCACAGGAAGTCAGACCTCCCCGCAACTCTCCGAACCAAACCGGATAATAAAGACAATCAGGGCTGTTTCAGTTGACAAAATTAATGATACGACATGGCTTGCCGACATGGGCACAACTCTCACCGGATATGCTGAGATAAAATTCCCCCGGCTTAAGCCCGGAGAAAAAATTGTTATGGAGTATTGTGACCACCTTGATGATAAAGGGAATACTGTGAATCAGGATCAGACTGATATCTTTATCTCCGCCGGTTCACAGAATGAGACTTTCTGTAATAAATTCAACTATCATGGCTTCAGGTATATTAAAATCTCCAACCTCAGGATAATGCCGGAACCTCAAAATATTTCCGGTCACCTCATTCATACGGATTACAGGTCAGCTTCATCCTTCAAATGTTCCAACAATGAGATCAATGAGATACATGATATGATCAATTACACTCTCCGCTGCCTCAGTCTGGGAGGATATCTTGTCGATTGTCCTCAGATTGAAAGGCTTGGATACGGAGGTGACGGAAATGCTTCGACAGAGACTGCACAGATAATGTTCGATCTTGCTCCTCTTTATTCAAACTGGTTGCAGGCCTGGGCCGATTGCATACGTGATGACGGAGGGATGCCGCATACAGCTCCAAATCCTTACCCTGCCGGCGGAGGTCCATACTGGTGCGGCTTCATAATTACTGCAACCTGGAGAACTTTTAATAATTATGGCGATATAAGGATCCTTGAAAAATACTATCCGGTTATGCAAAAATGGCTTGGATATGCTGAAAAATATTCACCCGAAGGTCTTCTACAGCGATGGCCCGATACAGATTACAGGAACTGGTATCTCGGCGACTGGGCTGTTCCTGAGGGTACCGACCAGACAGATCCGGCATCAGTCGATCTTGTAAACAACTGCTTCATTACTGTATGCTATGAGACTATGCAGAAAATTGCAGAAAGACTCGGGAAACAAGGTGATGCCGGTGAATACCTTTCAAAAAAAGAAAAAATAAGTGAACTGGTTCATTCAAAGTTCTATTCTCCTGAAAAAGTATCTTACGGCAGCGGATCCCAGATAGATCTGACATATCCTATGCTGGCCGGCATTGTTCCGGATAGTCTGACCGGAAAAATCAAAAATAATCTCAGGGATCTGATAATAAACAGGCACAACGGACATTTGGCTCTGGGACTTGTCGGAATACCCGTTTTCACCGAATGGGCTGTTAGGAACCGGGAAGCTGATCTGTTCTGTTCAATGCTACTTAAGAAAGACTACCCGGGATATCTGTATATGATCCGTAATGGTGCAACAACAACCTGGGAGCACTGGAACGGGAACAGAAGCAGGATCCATAATTGTTATAACGGTATCGGGTCATGGTTCTACCAGGCAGCAGGAGGAATAAGAAGTGACGGGACCGAAGCTTTCAGGAATCTGATCATCGACCCTCAGATACCGGAAGAAATCACCTGGGCAAACACAACAAAAGAAACTCCTTTTGGAACCATTTCCGTAAACTGGAGGAAGGAAAATGATCTCTTTTATATGGAAGTTACAATCCCTGTCGGAAGCAAGGCTAAAATTGTTATTCCCGGAAACGTTAAAGTTTACAGTATGAATGGCAGGGAATATCCAAATGATCTCTCAGTACAGGAGACCGGAAGCGGAAAACATAACTTTGAATGGAAGGAAATTTAGCCTGAATAATGAGTGAGGACAATCATTATGAACTTGTTCGCAGACTTAAGCCGCAAAGGATCATCATCCCCATCCTTATAGGTCTGGGTGTTGTGGCCTGGCTTATCTCAAAGGAAGTCAGCATGGATGTCCTCAGGCATCTTCACGTTAACTGGTGGTCAGTATTATGGATCTTTATTGCATGGTGCTTCATGATAGGCAGAGATCTTGGATACATGATCAGGATAAGAGTACTTTCGGAAAATGATCTTACCTGGAAGCAGGCATTCAGGGTTATAATGCTGTGGGAATTTACATCAGCCATTACACCGTCAACAGTCGGGGGAACAGCTGTAGCTGTTGTTTTCGTACACAAGGAGGGGATTTCAGTAGGAAGAAGCACTTCAATTGTACTGGCAACATCATTTCTGGATGAACTGTATTTTGTAATAATGTTCCCGCTTATATTGCTCATCGTTGGAAAGGATGTCCTTTTCACAACTTCACTTCAGGGAACCGGTCCCGCTTTGCTAAACAACCTCATTATCGTGTCAGCTATCAGTTATATTATCATTCTCGCCTGGGTCTTATTTGTAGGGTACGGACTTTTTGTCGATCCCGGCAAGATTAAGGAAACACTCCTTTATATCTTCCGCCTGCCAGTTCTGAGAAGGTGGAAAATGTCTGCCGGGAAAGCAGGAGATGACATAATCTCAAGTTCTCTTGAGCTTAAAAAGAAGCCCGCCGGATTCTGGGTAAAAGCCTTTACTGCAACCTTTCTGTCCTGGACATCGAGGTATTTTGTTATAAATGCTATCCTTGTCGCATTCTTTGCAGTGAAGGATCACCTGCTGATATTTGCCAGACAGCTTGTAACCTGGATCATGATGATCATCAGCCCGACTCCGGGAGGAAGCGGATTTGCTGAAGTCATCCTGGGCCGGTATATCACTGATGCAATTCCTGCCGATCCGGCATATGCAGGAGGAATTGCCCTGGCAATTACAATTATCTGGAGAATAATCAGCTATTATCCTTACCTTATAATAGGTGCATCCATTACTCCGGGCTGGATACAAAGAAAATTCGTAAAACATTCTTCTAAAAAGAAATAGTTTTTATACCTTAGATGCGTCTGCAACTGATAGAAGCATCCGGTATCGATGAGTGAAGAAATCCTCAAGGCGCTGATGGAATTATTTGCCCTGATAGTCAAGCAGGACGGGGGTATGATAATTGATGAGCGTGATTATGTACTGAACTTCCTCACAAAACAACTTACAAGTGAAAATGTAAAGGAATATCTGGTTCTTTTCGATGAACATGCCGGACCGGTGGTGGAAAAACATTCCGGAACTAATACCCCGGCCACTCCTTCCGTAAAAGATTCCGTCAAAATTCTGGGAATCTGTAAACAGATCAACAAAACCCTGAACCGGGAGCAGAAAGTAATTGTACTGATGCGCCTCTTTGAGCTGGTTAACTCCGACAGTCGCTTCACTCCACAAAGAATGAATATTATAAATACTGTCGCAGAAGTATTTAATATTACAACCGGAGAATTTGAGTCTGTACAACAGTTCGTCAGAAATGATAATCCTGAAGAGATCAAAGATCCTTCAATCATGGCCTTTTATCCGGAATGTCCGGAGTGCAATACAGGTAAGTACATAACTGCCGGCAACACGGAGGCAACAATATTATGTCTGCGGATTTCAAGTGTTGATCTGTTGTTCGTCAAATATATATCAGAAGACCAGATGAGCATGAATGGCCTTCCGATCAGTCCAAGGCAGATCTATACTTTCCCCAGGGGAGGTTCAATAAGATCAGCACAGGGTTATCCTGTATATTACAGCGATATAAGTTCAAGATATCTTTCAGGCTCAATAATCAACAAACTATCGTTCCGGGTTATTAACCTTTCATATTTTTTTGTTGAAGGTCACCCTGCAGTTGACGATTTAAGCTTTAATGCACAGGAAGGCCAGCTTATAGGTATACTGGGCGGCAGCGGATCAGGAAAAACAACTCTTCTCAATCTCCTGTCAGGTATACAGAAACCCTCCCGCGGATCAGTCAGAATAAACGGGCTGGATGTTGATAAGGACAGCAAGGCTCTGGAAGGTGTTATGGGATACGTTCCACAGGATGACTTACTGAACGAGGATCTGACAGTTTTTGATAACCTGTATTTTACAGCGTCCCTCTGTTTTAAGGACAAAACAGTTAAGGAAATTACTGAACTTGTTGACCGCACCCTGATGAACCTGGGCCTTTTTGAAAAAAGAGACCTTAAGGTAGGATCACCATATAATAAGGTGATCAGCGGAGGCCAGAGAAAACGACTCAATATTGCCCTGGAAATTATAAGGGAGCCTTCCGTTCTGTTCCTGGATGAACCTACATCAGGATTATCATCAAGGGATTCTGAAATCCTGATGGACCTGCTGAGAGATCTGACCCTGAAGGGGAAACTGGTCATCACGGTAATCCACCAGCCATCATCCGAGATCTTTAAAATGTTCGACAGGATCCTGATCATGGACCAGGAAGGGTGTATGGTGTATTACGGAAATCCAATCGATGCCGTCACATGGTTCAAAACTCTTGATGCCCGGATAAACTCAAAACTTGGAGAGTGTCCTTCGTGCGGTAACGTTGAAACAGAGGCGATTTTTAATATTATTGAATCACAGGTAGTTGATGAGTTCGGGAAATATACTGAAAAAAGAAAAACATTACCGGCCGAATGGGCTGACATTTTCAGGAAGAGTCATCCTGTAACTGAAGAGCCCGAACAGGTAGAAAAACCACATAGCGATCTCAACAGACCGGGCAGGCTGAAACAATTCCGGATCTATTTTACGCGTGACATTAAAAGCAAAGCAGCCAACAGGCAATATCTGACACTCACCCTGCTTGAAGCTCCTGTACTCGGACTTATTCTGTCATTTATAATAAGGTATATTCCCGATCCGGGTTCAGATAAGTATCTTTTTGCAGAGAATGATAATATCCCCATCTATATTTTCATGAGCATTATTGTGTCATTGTTCCTGGGGCTTACAATAAGTGCAGAGGAGATCTTCCGTGACAGGAACATTCTGAAAAGGGAGCGCTTCCTGAATCTAAGCAGGACAAGCTATCTGGGTGCCAAGGTCTGCATAATGGTACTGATATCTGCAACCCAGTCAGTACTTTTCCTGGCAATTGCGAACCCGGTACTGGGTGTAAAAGGATTATTTTTCAACTACTGGCTGTCATTATTTGCAACATCATTCTGTGCAAACATGATCGGGCTCAACATTTCCTCAGCATTCAACTCGGCTATTACAATTTATATAATTATCCCCCTGCTGATAATCCCTATGATGGTCTTAAGTGGCGCTATGTTCCCTTTCGATAAACTTAACAGGATTATAGGAAATGTAGAAAAAGTACCGCTTATAGCTGAGTTCATGCCCACAAGGTGGACTTATGAAGCGCTGATGGTGTCACAATTCAGGGATAACCGGTTCAGCCAGACCCGGTACGACCGCGAACAGGAAACATATTACTCCCTCCAGAAGAAAATCAGCGAATCGGATTTCAACAGGGTTTACCGGATTCCCGAACTTAAAAGAGCATTATCCGATTGTCTTTATGAATTCAGGACTACCGGCAGAGACGTGCAGGAAGGTAAAGAGAAATTAGCGACAGTAAGAAATTATGACTGCTTTGCCCTTCTTCAAAACGAACTGATTAAGATCAGCAGCCTTTATTCTCTTCCCGGGTTCCGGTATATAAGCTCTCTTACACGCGGGAAATTCAGTCAGGCGGCAGCTGATTCAGCCTTTGCCTACCTCAATAAGGTGGATGGAATCTTCAGGGAACAGTTCAATAAGGCAAATAACACACGGGACAGGTTCTACAATCTGAATGCAGGCAGGCTTAACAGCCTTAAGGATGAATATTTTAATTATGAACTCGAACAGATTGTTACCAAATACTATGAGCAGAATAAAATGCTCATTCATAAAAATTCAATCATCCAGAATGTTGATCCTGTTTACCTCGATCCTTTTAATGAAGGAGCCCTGGCATTCAGGACACATTTTTATGCCCCGTCAAAATACTTCCTTGGCAGGAATACAGATACTTTCAGGTTTAATATCGGTGTAATTTTAGCCGGGACCCTGCTCCTTTATATTATCCTGTATCTTAATCTGCCGGCCAGGGCGGTTATGATAATTGAAGAATTTAAGATACGAAAGCGGTTGATCAGTAAATAGTTTAGAAGTTTTTTATATATTTGCATTAATCAATGTACCCTGATGAAAGGAAAGTCTGTATTAATTCTGTTCATTGCACTTTTTCTTGTTTCTGCCTGCAGGAATTCATCAAAGAATTCTTCGGAATTTGTATTTCCCGAAGCCGATTCGGTTCCTGTTGGTGAAGCTGAGAAACTGAGCGCCGAAGCTATTGCTGATATCTCGAGGAATATTGCCTCACCGGTTGAGATCGCGAACCTCCTTCAAACATTATCCGTTCCGTTCTCACCCGATTATCTGGCATCATCAGTTGATGCCAACAATCAACCCACGGCTTTTGACAAAGCTCTTGCCCTTGGAATTCTGGGAGCTGACCTGGGTTACCTGAATATGTATGAAAAGACCGGAACGTCCATAAACATACTTTCGGACATCCGGAAGCTTGCTGAAGGCCTTAAAGTGGGTCAGTTTTTTGATTTTGAGGCACTTAAAAAACTATCACTCAATAAATCAAATCTCGATTCCCTGCTGTTTTTGTCTATAGATTCATATAATCAGATTGATAAATACCTGCGAGAAAATGACAGGGGACATCTTTCGGCGCTTATGATAATCGGCGTCTGGCTTGAAGGTCAGCACCTCGCCACACAGGTGGCCCGGCAATATCCCGATCCAATACTGAAAGACCGGATAGGTGAACAAAAGATCATTCTCAACGACCTGATAATGCTGGCCTCACCCTATTGTACCCGCGACAGTGAATTTGATTCACTATGCAAATACCTTCAGGACATAAAGGAAAAATACAGGGAAATAAAAATAACTTATACACTCGGAGAACCTGTAAGTGTTGAGAAGAATGGAGGACTTGTAGTTGAACAGACCGAAACAAGTAACGTAGAGATGACTGATGCCCAACTGGCAGCAATAACAGAGGTTACAAGGAATATCCGTGACAGGCTGGTTATAAATAATTAATATGAAGATATATCTGACAGCTCTTTTTATGTTAATTACCATGGGAATAATGACTTACGGCCAATCATCTGACCCAATGGTAGGCAAATGTATATTGAATGCCGGCCCTGATGCCAGGTATCTGAAAGATTTCAGAGTGCAGCTCGGAAAAGGTCCCGAGAACGGAGAACCAAGATTCAGGGCACAAATGTCGCTCTGGAAAAATACAAAATACAGATTCTCAATGTGTAATTCCGAAGATTCGGAAGGAAAGCTTTATTTATACCTTAAAGATGATGCCAATAAAGTAGTCCTTTCATCATTTGACCAGAAAACCGGGAAAACATATTCATTTATCGATTTCATATGCAACAAAAGCGGCATATACCAGCTGAGCTACGATTTTTCCGGAGGCATGAAAGGCTCAGGAGTTGGCGTTGTCTCAATGATAAAATGACCGGTTAAAAAAGGCTGAACACCTGAATAATTATAACCATCAGCATAAATCCGGCAAAAAATATCTCCGGAATTATCCGTTTCCTTATATTTATATAATGATTTGCCAGTATATAACAGGCTGGGATCGCTATTACCCAGAGAAGTTCAGCCGAAGCAGAAGGAAGGGCAATATAAAGAACAACAGAAATAAACAATCCCCACAACAGAAGATAAAAAGTCTTCCTCGATTTAATTTTCATTGAATTAATATGTTGCGCCAGATAAACAATACCCGACAGTATCATTAATCCTGATATTACAAGTGCTACAATCTCCAGCCTTGAAAGTATTGTTCCGGGAGAGCCGGTAAACAGATTCTCTCTTATATCATCCGACAGTTCCACAATATTCATTCCAAGTACGTAGTAAATTCCGTATAGGAAAATATATGGAGTCAGGAGCCCTATGACGGAGGTGAATATTTCAATAATATTCCCTGTTCTGAGCAAAGCAATACCGATGAACACGAGCAATCCGAACCATATCATATTTGCATAGAACAGAGACCCTGTGCTTATCAGAAGGGCTGCATCAAAAAAATTAAATGCTGTTCCGGGTTTTCTGTAAGCCTCCATTATCCTTTTCAGTGCTAAAGTAAGAAACACGGCTGAAGGAAGAACAGGATTCATTACCTGAAGTGATGGCATAACAGCGCTGAACAGGGTGAAAAATACTGCAGGTAAAAAAGTCCTCTCACCGATAAAAAAAACCGAAGTATTAAAATTCACAAGAAGGAAAAGCAGTACAGCAAGGATTATAAATGAAAAGATCACTCCTGCGCGGGGACTGCTGCCCGTAATCAGTCCGGCAATATTGTATAACGGCATTGACCTGATCTCATATACAGATGAAGGCTGAATCCGCGGATTAATAAAGGCACTGAGCCAAAGTAATATGAGCATTACAATTATTAGGAATAATACTCCCGGTCCCGTCCCTCTGAATAATCTTGAGATCATCTGTTTTACAAATCGAATCCGATATCTTTTCTGTAATACATATTTTCAAATGAAATAAGTGCAATATTGCGATATGAACCCCGGAGTGCTTCTGGCATAGTCCCTCCCCAGGAACTGACTGCCATTACCCTGCCCCCCGATGTTACAACTTTGTTTCCATCAATTTTTGTTCCTGCATGGAACACAACACAATCACTTGTTTTGTCAATTCCGGAAATTACTTTCCCTTTTTCAAAGCTACCCGGGTAACCGCCGGAAACAAGCATCACTGTAGTGACAAATCTGTCGTCCGTCACAAGAGTACGTTCCGACAGGTCGCCTGCTGCCACACCTTCCAGCAGGTCAAAAAGATCAGATCTGATCCTGGGAATAATAACCTCTGACTCGGGATCGCCAAGCCGCGCATTGAACTCAATTACAAACGGATCACCCCCGGAATTTATTAATCCGAAGAATAAAAATCCCTTATATGTTATACCCTCTTCCACAAGACCCATCATAGTCGGGTCGATGATCCTTGTCTTTACCTTCTCCATGAACTCTTTGCCGGCAAAGGGAACAGGAGAAACCCCTCCCATGCCGCCAGTGTTTAACCCGGTATCACCTGCACCTACTCTCTTGTAATCCTTTGCTTCGGGGAGCAGCTTCCATGATTTACCGTCGGTAATAATAAATACCGACAATTCAACCCCCTTCAGAAATTGCTCCACAACCACCTTATTCCCGGCTTTATCGAATTTGCCGTCAAGGATTGAGTACACTTCATTTTCTGCTTCGTCAATATTATCAATTATCAACACTCCTTTCCCTGCAGCAAGCCCGTCAGCCTTAACAACATAGGGGCTCTGAAGTGTCTTGAGGAAATGTCGTACACCGCCAGCTTCCGACTTTGTAAAAGTCCTGTAGACTGCTGTCGGAATCTTGTGCCGTACCAGAAATCCTTTTGCAAAATCCTTGCTTCCCTCAAGACGTGCGGCAGACATGTCAGGACCTATTACCGGAATATCTTTCAGAACATTATCACTAAGGAAAAAATCATGGATGCCGGCGACAAGCGGAGCCTCCGGTCCGACAACAACCATTCCAGCTTTATTATCAATAACGGCTCTCTTTACCTGATCAAAATTACAGGGATCTATACCAAGATTAGTGCCGATCATTGCAGTACCTGCATTACCGGGTCCTGTAAAGATCCTGCTTACTTTTTTGCTTTGCGAAAGCTTCCAGGCAAGGGCGTGTTCCCTTCCCCCTGAACCCAGAATCAGAATATTCATTTACGGGGATATTAAGGTAGTTCAAAATTAGTATTTCAGTATTAAAATCAAAACCCGGTGCGGACTATTATAAATTATCATTGCAAGCCTGTGCAGGTAAAAGCATAGCCTTTCCTGACTGATCCTTCGAGAAATTCATTAAGGAAGATCCTTGAAGCCGATTCCTGGCTGTCGTGCAAAACAATAACCGAACCCGGTCTTATTCTTTTATAAAGTATTCTCAGCGATCTTGCAGGCTCAAAATCTCCGTCAAAATCATATGGCATCACATCCCAGAAAACTACTTTAAAGGTATTCCGGAGCTTTCTGTACTGGTTAATACGTAAAAGTCCGAATGGCGGCCGGAATAATGTTCCCGACGTGAAAGGTACCGCCTTATCAACATCCCTGCAATAATCCTTCAGGGAAGTGCCCCATCCGTTAAGGTGATTATATCCGTGGTTTCCGACCACATGCCCCTCCATTCTGATCTTCCGGATCAGATCAGGATATAGTTCGGCAGCCCTGCCATTGCAGAAAAATGCTGCTTTTATATTATGCCTTTGAAGTATATCAAGCAGTTCCGGAGTTGAATCCGGATCAGGTCCGTCATCAAAAGTAAGGCACAGTACCTTGTCCTTTGTTTTTATCCTGAACAAGGCTCCGGGATAGATAATCCTGGCAAAGATTGAGATTGTGAAAAACCTCATGTCAGGCCTCTAACGGGAATAGAGTTTTTCATAATACCTGCCTATGACAGCCTCAGATAAGGATATCAGATCTTTGTCGTCCAGATTAACTGCCATCCTGTAAATATCGAGAAGAGCCTGCATATTGATACCGGTTGGGTAGTCGAGCCCATATCGGCCTGCGGGATCAAGCGAAATCGAATATTCAAGATACTCCTTTGAATAATTGATTATATCTCCGATAAGCTTATTGCCCTCTTCTTTCTGGCCGGACCTTATAAGTACTTCTGCAAGTCCGACGCTTAAAAAATCATTCGGGAGTTTTGCGGCAGGTACTATTTCAAGCCCTCTGCGGACAACCTCAACCGCTTTCAGGGTATCACCTGCAGCCAGCAGTTCCTTTCCCAGATTCCCGAAGAGCCTCCTGAAATTACTGAACATCCTGCGGTTGTTCTCATCAAGGTAAACTGATGGATCCCCTGCATTTCCCCATTTGAACTTATTCATCATGTTATCATACATTACAACAGGATCTATGATCCCGAAATCACCCTCTTCATTCTCACCGGTTTCAATCGGTACTATCCTGTAAGCCATACCTTCCTGAACAAAGAATTTTTCAAGGCCGTTATATTGTGATGAAGGTACTGTGGTCGAGAAATATAACGGTCGTGACCATTTGCCTGTTGAAATGAGATCCATTATAGCAAGGTCGTCCTTGAATGCATCAGATCCTGTGAATTCCCAGATCATCGGTGAAAGCAGCCTGTCCCTGAAATACTCTTTTACTGTACCGTTCGAAAGCACGACAGATGAATCCACATCAATAAGTAATTGATTTGTCGGTATATAATTGACAAAATCATTTCTGCCGGAAAGATCGATCTGATACTTCCGGTCATCCATACCTGCAAACCTTATTATCTCATTAATGTTAATGGGTTTTCCTATCCTTGAGCTTACCGGGAGCTGGTTCCTCAGTCCCTCACGGTATTTCTCCGGTCCGAGCGTAAATGGAAGCGGATCGGATTTGAAAGCTTTCTGCATCATCATTTCTATATACCAGCCAGCCTGGAGATAACTCAGATTAGCTACCCTTACATCTGTTCTTATATCCTCAACATCCTGAACATACCAGAGCGGGAAGGAATCATTATCCCCATATGTGAAAAGGATGCTGTTGGGAGCACATGATTCAAGATAATTGGCCCCTATGTCTCTTGCTGTGTACCGCCCCGATCTGTCATGATCATCCCAATTCTCAAATGCCATAAGCAGGGGACATGCAGCAAGAAGAATAACAAATGCTATTATGCCGGCCGGCCTGTTTTGTAAGAATTTCTTCAGAAATTCATATACCAGCATGAACCCTGTCCCAATCCAGATCGCATACGCGTAAAATGATCCGGCATATGCATAATCCCGTTCCCGTGGCTGATTGGGACTCTGGTTAAGATAGAAAATGATGGCAAGGCCGGTCATAAGAAAAAATGTAAATACCAATGCCATTCCTTTCCTGTCTTTCCTGTATTGCCATATTAAACCTGCAATGCCTATCAATAACGGAAGCATGAAATACCTGTTCCTTCCGGGATTATCTTTCAGTTCTGCCGGCAGGAGATCCTGATCTCCAAGCCTGGCATTATCCAGGAATTTTATTCCGCTTATCCAGTTCCCGTGGATCTTATTACCGTTACCCTGGATATCATTCTGACGTCCGGAAAAATTCCACATGAAATACCGCAGGTACATAAAACCGGTCTGATACCTGAAGAAGAAGCGTAAGTTTTCTCCGAAGGTCGGACAGACTATTGTCTCTCTTCCTGATCCGGAACCTACAGTATATCTCCTTCCTTTTACCCTGCCCCAGAATTTATATGCAGATTCATGATCCGGATCGGGACTGTACATCCGGGGGAAAATTGTCTCAAACCTGCCGTCATAATCATACTCAGGATGGTGATAAGGCTCATATTTCCCGCCGACCTTATTATAACCCGAGATCACTTTTCTGACATCAATTGCCGGTGCGCTGTAATATGGTCCGAAGAATTTCGGGGAACTCCCATACTGCTGCATATTTATATAGTATGCAAGTGAGAATATATCCGAAGGATTATTCTGGTTCATCGGAGGACGGGCGGAAGATCTGATCATTATCATTGCAAATGATGTATGACCGATCATTATAACTGTAAGCGCGGTGACAATATAATTAAGGATCAGATTCTTTTTATTTATTGTATATCTGATGCCGAGAACCAGTAGGGCACCAACGGCAACAACAAAAATCAGCAGGCCGCTGTTATATGGCATACCCAGACCATTGACGAAGAACAGTTCAAACCAGCCGGCGGCTTTTGGAACTCCCGGGATCATTATAAATACAAGTGTACCGAGGATCAGAATTGCCACTGCAAGGGCTGTTATAATCCCGCGTCCTGTTACCTCAAATTTTTTAAAATAGAAAACCAGGACGAGAACCGGTATCACAAGCAGATTGAGCCTGTGAATTCCGAGTGCCAGACCTATTATATATGCTGCAAGTATAATCCACCTTCCTGCATGTGGTTCGGCAGCTTCTTCCTCCCACTTAAGCATTGCCCAGAAAACAATGGCAGTACAGAGTGATGAGAGGGCATATAATTCGCCTTCAACAGCTGAAAACCAGAAGGTATCGGAAAATGTATATGCCATTGCCCCGATAATTCCGCTGAAGATCACAGGGAGAATGTGTTGTGATTCAAGACCCTCATTCTTTACAATTACTCTCCTTACAAGGTGTGTTATTGTCCAGAACAGGAACATAATTGCGAATGCACTGCATATTCCCGAAAGTATATTTACCATCAGTGCAGCATGAGATGCATCTCCGCCGGCAAAGAGTGTGGCAACCCGTCCCAGCATTATGAAAAGCGGTGCCCCCGGAGGATGACCAACCTGAAGCCTGAATGCTGAAAGAATGAATTCACCACAGTCCCAGAAACTTACTGTGGGTTCGACTGTAAGCAGGTAAATGGTCGCCGAAAAAACGAACATAAACCAGCCTGTAATATTATTCCAGCGGCGGAAAGTACCCCATACTGAATTCATAAATGATCGCTTTGTTTAATTTGATTAACAAATATAATATCTCCAGGGCTTATTTTTCCATAATTCCCCGGCATAATCTATCCCTATTCTGGGTCCGGTTTTATAGGAAGGTGTAACACCATTATCTTCTACCCAAATCCGGGCGGATGTTGAAAGATCCTCACCATAATATGATCTGTCTATCCCAAGTGCCCTTGTCAGTTTCCCCGGGCCGTCGAATCCTTCAATGCCCCTTATAAGTACTGCCTGTGGTATTCCCGCCGGTGCAGTAACGAAATTAAGCATCCAGTACATGCCATATACAAAATATACATATATCTTTCCACCTTCACCGAACATAACCCTGTTCCTCGGGGTTTCTCCCCTGCTTGCATGGCAGGCCTTATCATCTATACCGTTATAAGCTTCTGTTTCAGTGATCATGAACTTCTGAAATCCTTTATCCTTATTTCCTGTAACTATATTTTTCCCAATGAGACCGGGAGCAACAACGAGAACGTCGCGGATGAAAAAATCTGTAATCAATCTTTGCCCCATCTAAGTATCAATAAGCGATTTTATCCTCAAATTCATTCCATTTTCTGAAAACTATCTCTCCGTTGCAATCTTCAGGACGGATGAATTTTATTTTTCTGGCCGACGGATTGAGTATAATTTCGTCGTAAATGAATTTATCGCTGAATCCTGCATTTGCAGCATCTATCCTGTCGGAGGCATAAACTACTTTCTTTATACCTGCCCAGTAAACGGCACCCAGACACATTGGACAGGGTTCACATGAAGTGTAGAGAATACATCCTGAAAGATCATGAGTTTTGAGTAATTCTGAAGCTTTCCGGATAACAATCATCTCTGCATGAGCCGTCGGATCGTGCGAAAGAACAACCCTGTTATTGCTCTCGGCAATGATCCTGCCCCGACGTGTAATTACGGCTCCGAATGGTCCTCCACCTTCTTTTATGCCATCAGCGGCAATACTTATAGCGTGTTCAAGAAAAAACCGGTCATTTCCCATTTCAAATAAAATAATCCCTCCCTTACGGAAAAGCATGTAAAAATAAACTTAGTTTTGCATACCGTAATAAATTCTTTCAATTTCTTTTTTTTTAATAAATATGTTGTATTTTTGCAATCCCGAAATTCAGCGGGTTATTTAAGAAGAAACTGAAGTTCAAACAATAAAAATAAAACAAGTGGATACCTTAAGCTATAAAACAGTATCGGCCAACAGGTCAACTGTGAACAAGGAATGGGTGGTTATAGATGCAGAAGGGGCAGTTCTGGGGCGGCTTGCAACAGTTGTCGCCAGCATGCTGAGGGGGAAACACAAAACCAATTTTACTCCTCATGTCGATTGTGGTGATTATGTGATCGTTACCAATGCCGATAAAGTTGAGCTGACTGGTGACAAGTGGTCACGTAAAGAATATGTAAGGCATACAGGGTATCCGGGCGGACAGAGATTTACAACCGCCGAAGAGCTTTTAAAAAAGAATCCCATCGGACTAGTAGAAAATGCAGTGAGGGGTATGCTTCCAAAAAACCGTCTGGGCAGAGCTATATTCAAGAACATGTATATTTATACCGGTTCATCACATCCGCATGAAGCCCAGAAACCTAAGAAAATTGAACTTTAATACAAGAATAGCACAGATATGGAATCGATCAATGCCCTTGGAAGAAGAAAAGCAGCTGTTGCCAGAGTATATTTAAATGACGGGAAAGGCAATATCACTATCAATGGGAAAGATTACAAGGATTACTTTGGATCCGACATACTTCAGTATGTAGTTACCCAGCCGCTTCTTCTCCTCAATTCTGCTGATAAATATGATATTACAGTCAACCTTGAGGGCGGTGGCGAAAGAGGTCAGGCTGAAGCTGTCCGCCTCGGTATTACACGAGCCCTTGTAAAGGTTGATGCTGAAAATAAGACATCCCTTAAGGCTAATGGTTTTGTCACCCGCGATCCCCGCGAGGTTGAAAGGAAGAAACCGGGAAGACCCAAAGCACGCAAAAGATTCCAGTTCAGCAAACGTTAGAAGCTGGCTGCAGGATCTGCCGAGAGCAAGTTTAGTATCTAAATTGCAAAGACTTCCGCAGGGCGGAACTACTCTGCAATTGATTGTTAAAGAATGTAAACTTAAATATTTATAAATGCCAAGAACAGATTTTAAACAATTACTTGATGCCGGAGTACATTTCGGACATCTTAAAAGAAAATGGAACCCTGCAATGGCTCCTTATATCTTTATGGAGCGCAATGGGATACATATCATTGACCTTGAAAAAACGATCGTCAAGCTTGACGAAGCAGCATCAGCAATGAAGCATATTGCCAGGTCGGGCAAGAAAGTATTGTTTGTAGCTACAAAAAAGCAGGCCAAAGAGATAGTTGCCGAGAAAGTTAAGAAAGTAAATATGCCTTATGTTACTGAAAGGTGGCCGGGAGGTATGCTTACAAATTTCCCGACTATCCGTAAGGCTGTCAAAAAGATGGGATCAATAGATAAAATGGCAACCGACGGGACCTTTTCAAACCTGTCAAAACGTGAAAAGCTCCAGGTAACCCGCCAGAGAGCAAAGCTTGAAAAGACCCTCGGAAGTATTGTTGATCTTACCAGACTCCCTTCAGCACTGTTTATTGTTGACGTGTGCAAGGAACATATTGCAGTCAGGGAAGCAAAACGTCTCGGTATCCCGGTATTTGCAATGGTCGATACAAACTCCGATCCCACAGAGATTGACTTCCCGATCCCTGCAAATGATGACGCCTCTAAATCCATATCCCTCATCACCGATATTCTTTGCGAAGCTATTGAGGAAGGGCTCAATGAAAGAAAACTGGAAAAAGATAAGGAACCCGGTACGAAAGATAAGAAAATCATCAGAAAAGAGCTTGAAACCAAAGATATACCTGCTTCACTGATAGAAGCTATCGTTGAAGAGGAAGAAGATGCGGACGAGGAAGAAGCTGATGAAGAAGAACTTGCAGGAGATGCCTCCGAAGAAGAAAATGCTTCGGAAACTACTGATGACGATACTGAAGAAGAAGAAGAAGAATAGAATTTGTAATTAATTTTAATTAAAAATAAGATCTGATGGCTACAATAAGCGCTGCAGACGTTGCAAAACTGAGACGTGTTACTCTTGCAGGAATGATGGATTGTAAAAAAGCTCTTGAGGAAGCTGATGGGAATTTTGATAAAGCAATTGAGATTATCCGTAAAAAAGGTCAGGCAGTTGCAAATAAAAGGGCTGACAGAGAGGCAACAGAAGGAGTTGTACTTGCCAGAGTGTCTTCCGATTGTAAAAAAGGATATATGATAGTACTGAACAGCGAATCCGATTTCGTTGCCAAGAATGCCGAATTTATAGGATTCGCCAATAAGATCCTTGATATTGCCCTTGCTTCCGGTCCCTCAAACCTCGAAGAACTTAAAGCACTTCCGATGGACGGCGTTACTGTCGGTGAAAAAGTAATTGAATATATAGGTATTATAGGTGAGAAACTCGACCTTTCATATTTTGACAAGATCGATGCACAACATGTTCAGGCATATATCCATCCCGGGAACAAGCTCGCCACCCTGGTTGGTTTTTCCAAAGCCGGAGCAGATCTGCAGCTTTATAAAGATATTGCTATGCAGGTGGCAGCAATGAACCCTGTGGCTGTCGACAAAGCTGACGTTCCGCAAACCGTAATAGACCAGGAACTCGAGATCGGCAGGGAACAGGCAAGAAGGGAAGGAAAACCCGAAGCTATGCTCGGTAAAATAGCCGAAGGCAAACTTGCCAGATTCTATAAAGACAGTACACTGATAAACCAGGACTTTATTAAGGACAATAAGCAGACTGTCGGTCAATATCTTAAGTCTGCTGATAGCACCCTTAAAGTAACTGGATTCAAAAGATACACATTGAACATTTGAACCAGGTTTATGATTCAATTTAAAAATGGCGCATCATGGCGCCATTTTTTTTGCTATTTTCGTCGCTATTCATCACAAGTAAACCCCCTTTCCCGTCCCGCAAGGCGGGAGGCTAGGCAATCACCTTCCCCCGTGGGGGAATCCCGATAGCTATCGGGAGGGATGAAGGCTATTTTAATAAAATCGAGAAGAAACATTATAAAGACATTAAGCTACCAGGATAGTTATTACCTATGAAGTATAAAAGAATATTATTGAAGATTAGCGGAGAATCGCTTGCCGGCTTTGGAGATCATGGTATTGATGAAACCATTCTTGAAATTTATGCCAGGCAGATTTCCGAAGTAGCAGAAAAGAAATGCGAGGTGGCAGTTGTGGCAGGAGGCGGAAATATTTTCCGCGGACTGAGTGGCACAGAATCGGGCTTTGACAGGGTAAAAGGTGATCAGATGGGTATGCTGGCAACTGTCATAAACAGTATCGCTCTCGAAGATGCCGTTAAACGATGCGGGGGAAAAGCAAAAGTATTCACATCTATAAGGATGGAACCGGTGGGAGAGCTGTATAGAAGAGACCGGGTACTTGAAGATCTGAATAAAGGTATAGTATGCATTATTGCAGGGGGAACTGGTAACCCGTTCTTTACCACTGATACGGCTGCAGCGCTCAGAGCGGTTGAGATTGGAGCAGATGTACTCCTCAAAGGCACCCGGGTTGACGGAGTTTATACCGACGATCCGGAAAAAAATCCATCCGCACAACGGTTTGATAAAATATCATTTGAAGAGGTGATCTCACGGAGGCTTAAAGTGATGGATTCCACAGCTTTTACATTGTGCCGGGAAAACAGGATGCCCATAATTGTCTTCGATATGAATAAGAAGGGAAATCTTATGAATCTGATTTCAGGATCAGAAACCGGAACACTTATTTATATCTGACAACAGATTGTTTTTATCTATTTTATTAAATTTGTTACTTTCAGAAAATGATTACTTGAATTATTCAGGCAGCCATTAATTAATAACCTGTTAATTTAACTATTATGAATGAAGATGTTGAACTTATAACAGAAGAGACTAAGGACAGGATGCAAAAGGCCATCGAACATCTTGAACACGAACTGGCACGGCTGCGGGCAGGAAGGGCTACACCGGTTCTTCTCGACGGCATCACTGTAGCTTATTATGGTGTAAATTCACCTCTGAACCAGGTTTCGAACATAAACACTCCCGATCCTAAAACTATACTTATTCAGCCCTGGGAAAAATCTATGCTCGGGACTATCGAAAAAGCTATTATGGCAGCCAATATCGGGCTTACTCCCATTAATAACGGCGAAGTGATCCGGATAAATATCCCTCCTCTGACCGAAGAACGCAGACATCAGCTTGTTAAACAGGTCAGAAATGAAGGTGAGACTGCAAAGATAAGTATCAGGATAGCCCGCAAATGGGCGAATGATGAGCTTAAAGAGCTTCTCAAATCCGGCCTCCCCGAAGATCTTGAAAAAAATGCCGTTGAAAAGGTCCAGGAAATGACAACAGAATACAATTCCAGGGTAGATAAGATTGTCAGCCTTAAAGAAAAGGATGTTATGACGGTTTAAGTTTCAGCGTATACTTCGCTGCCGCTTTTACTGCCCCTTCACTGAATACATCCCTGTAGAATTTCCCTTCAACGTAAGTTTTTGTCTGCGACAGGTAAAATTCACTCGCAGGGATCCCTGATGCACCTGTGGGAATTACAGTATATGACTCATCCCAGTCGGCAGTATTGTAAATATGTCTTTCTGATGCTCCGTCAGTAACTCTGAAATCTTCATCGTAAGTGTAGGGGCACACAGTATGGCTGCTCCCCCCCACCCCATACACATCTGAATTGAAATTAAAGATCCGGTCCAGGATCTTTACTGTCCCCAGCGGATGAGTAAGGGATATTTTATGGATAGCCTCCCACTGCCATGCTGTAATATCATTACCGTATGATCCGGAAAGTTCTTTGATGCCATCCTTAAAACTTCTGAGTACAATATCATCGAGGTTCTCCACGGTAGTTGTTTTTATATCATCAACCCACTGGTCTCCACCGTTTTTCAGGATGCGGAAAATGTAATAATCTCTGATAGGACCAGGCAGCTGGCTGAAAAGTTCATTAAGTTCGTCTCCCAGCAGGTTACGGGCAAAGTTCCTGGTAAAAAATTCGAAGACCGTCGGAGCAATCTTATTACCGCCCATATCATAATCCCAGTCCTGCAGTGTTTTAAACGCCTGGGATTCCAGAGGCTCAAGTTCATTTATACGGTCTTTAAGTTTAAGTATGAAAGGGGTAAGAAGTGCTGCATAGCCGGAATGCTGATCTGTGATCATTCTCCTGAAATCGTCAATCCCCAGGATTTCTTTTTCCCCGATCATCTGCCGTATCCTGTCGATCCTGTATGGGACATAGAACCTGAATGAAATGTAATACGGATATTCACTTCCGACAGTCTTGTTATTTGCCGAGGAAATGAAACCTGATTCCGGGTTGTAGCTGAAGGGAAGCTGTTCAATGGGAACATAACCTTTCCAGTCGAATTCGTCCGTTTCACCCGATCTGATTGTGGATCCGAATCCTTTTCTGACCGGAATGCCGCCACCGGTAACAAGGCCGATATTTCCGTTCACATCGGCATATGCAAAATTCTGGCTTATTGATTTGAAATAACCCACTCCTTTTCTGAACGATTCCCAGTCAGTAGCCCTGTTCATGCTGTAGACAGCCAAAAGTTCATCACTTTGGTCATAACCCGACCATCTCATTGTAAGTACTGCATCATTTATACCCCTGAAACCGGAAACAATCGGCCCCCTGTGTGTGAATTTAAGCAGAAGGGTATCTACACGGCCGGTTTTGGATTTTATGACCTCTTTTCTTATCATCATATTCCGCCACTCGCCATTAAAAAAATACTGATCCTCATTCTCCGGATTTATCTTTTCTGCAAACAGATCTATATCATCCACCATCAGGTTAGTCATTCCCCAGGCTACCTTTTCATTATGCCCGGCGACAACAAATGGTTCTCCGGGTATAACAACACCCGTGATATTGATCTTCCCCGGTACGACCTGGTGCATCTGCATCCATATCCCGGGAGAGCTCAGTCCAAGATGCATATCATTTGAAAAGACAGGTTTGCCGGTAGTGGTCTTCGAACCCGAGACAGCCCAGTTATTACTCCCCGAGAATGAATTTATCCCCAGAACCTTCAGCTTATCAAGAGAATAAATAAATGACTGAGCCTGTTTCAGGATCTCATCTTCGAGCCTGAACTCAGGAAACACTACTGAAGATACAGCTTCCCAGTCGGGAATAAGCTGTCCTGCTTTCTCATGGCCGAGCTCCTTAACCAGTTTATAAATGAAGATATCCGTCGACAGGTTGCCGGATGCAAGATCCCACCCCATATATCCTATTATATTGGCAATATCCTCAAGCTTCCATTCATCAGGTTTATAGCCGAGTATTTTAAATTCCGGCGGCAGTTTTTTACCGGCATCGCTAATATAATTGTTTACACCGTCGGCAAAGGCCTGAAGACATGCTGTTACCTCAGGCTCCTGGCTGCTCAGTACCATCTTTGACTTTGCTGTCATATCCAGACTGCGCAGAAAATGATCTGTCTCGATGTAATCATCACCAAACAGTTCTGACAATCTGCCGGTCGTGGCACGGCGGATAAGATCCATCTGCCACATTCTTTCCTGCGCCATTATATACCCGGTTGCAAGGTAGAGATCGTGTTCACCGGCGGCATAAATATGAGGCATCCCTCTCTCATCACGGTAAACCGTAACCTCCTGCTCAAGCCCCTTTATAACAAGCTCACCGTTATAAACAGGAAGCGCACCTTTTTTTATCCCGGAAACAATTGTTAATCCGGTTATAAGTGCAATAGCCAGTATTACTGCCAGAACAATCAGGATAGTCTTAAGCGTTTTCATTGATCAGAAGGTATTTTTTTGCTAAGTTAATAATCAGGGTTTAAAAATCATCATATATTTTGCTGTCTTTTTTACGGCATCGCTGCTAAAATAATCTCTGTAGAACCGGCCATCAAGATAAGTTTCAATCTGTGAAAGGTAAAATTCGTCCCGGGGTACACCCGAAATGCCTCCCGGAAGAACGGAATATGAATCATCCCAGTCGGAAGTGTTATAAATGTTTCTGATTGATGCTCCCTGGGAAGCTGAAAATCCCGGCTTAAATGAAAAGTAGGGCAAACTGCGTGATCACTTCCCCCGATCGGGAACACTTCAGAATTAAGCTTGTACAGAGCTCCAAGGAGCTTCACGGATCCCAGGGGATGAATAAAAGCAATGGTATGGATCTTACCCCAGGTCCACCTTTCAGTATTTCTGCTATACTTTTTTACCAGCATGCTTATGCAATCCTTAAAACTCTGCATTACGATGTCATCAAAAGTTTCTTTCTCAGGAGTAAGTATATTATCTACCCAGTCACCCTCACCTTCAGTAAGTATTTTATATGTAACTGTTTACCCCTTCGGTATAAGCCTCCAGGCAGGCAATTATCTCCGGATCTTCATTCTGTATAATAAGTTTTGATTTTTCAGACATATTCAGGCACCTTGAAATGATATCGACCTGAAGGAAGGATTTGCCAAATATCTCTGATAACCTTCCTGTAGTGGTACGACGTATAAGATCCATCTGCCACAATCTTTCCTGAGCCGAAATGTAGCCTGTCGCCAGGTAAAGATCGTGCTCACCGGATGCATAAATATGAGGCATTCCCCTTTCATCCCTGCAAACAGTAACACTGTCATTCAGGCCGGGAAGCCTTGCAATGCCTTCATATCCTGAACCAGATTGTCCCTTCTTCGCCGGTCCGGACGAGAATCCTGGTATAAGCAGCGATGAAATCAACAGAAGTGCTGAGAGGGTCATATTTTAGGATTATTAATAGTGATCAGGCGTTATTTTTACAAAAGTTAAGAAAATTTTCTTTAATCAGCTATTAATTTCCCAATAAAGTCCTGAAGTACAATTACGGCATATCCCTGTGTTTTTCCTGTCAGTTAGTATCGCCTTTCTGAAAGATCTGTAACGTTCTCCCTTCCATATTTCCCTGAAGCTTTCCTCATTCATATCGCCAAGGATATATTCTGCATCCTTGTCGAAGCAACATGGTATAACTTTACCGTCCCATGTAATGACCGGGTTGAACCACATCCTGGCACAATTGGCGGGGAAACGGCTCAAAATTATATACCTGTCGCCCCTGACCTCATATCTCCGGAATCTTTTCCCTGCCGGAAGCCATTTTTCAAAATCATCATTTATTATCTGCATTGATTTAAACCTTACCGATGCACTCATCTCCTTCGAAAAACGCCTGACTGCAGGCATCTGATGCTCATTCATCCTGTTTACAAGAAACTGGATAATAAGTTTCAGGTCTGAGGAGTTTTTTCTGACAGCCTCCGAAACATTCCTGATCCCGTTCAGAACAGTCGTGATATCGCCATTTACCCTGTAACCCGAATAAATATCCTGATCCAGTCCGTCAAGAGATACGATGAGTTTGTTCAGCCCCGAAACAGCAAGTAATTCAGCATTTTCACGGCTAAGGAAATGACCATTGGTTGCCAGTGTTGTGTTTATCCCCTTAGATTTCCTGAGAAATGACTGAAAATCAGGGTGGAGCATTGATTCTCCCTGAAAATAAAGGCTCATTTCATAGATATAAGGTTTGAGTTCTCCGGATATCTTTTCAAAAAGGGCTATGTCCATATACCCCCTGCCCCTTGTCATCCGGCCTGAACCGGAAAAGCATTCGGGACACCGGAGATTACAATGGTTGGTGATCTCAACACTTACAGTTACCGGCATTCCGTATATCCCGGTAAAAGGATAAATGTAGCTTCTGAGGTAAGAGAACCCTGCAGAAACAAGATTGGCAGGTTTTTTTACAGGATTAACCATAAGTTTAATTCCGCATTCAAGATATAAAAATAATCTTCAGATAGATCATAGAGGATAGCTTTCAACCTAAGAAGTTTTGGGTATATAAGTTTCCCCTCCTTTTTTTAAGGAGGGGTGGCCAGACCAAAAAATCATCTATTGTTCAGAAATATAAATGGTCTGGCCGGGGTGGTTTATTTAATTCTGAGGAATTAATTCCCTTTTGCTATGTACGTTTTAACCACCCCGGCCGGGAAAGGACAATTGGAAACATTTTAAAATCAGAAATCCCGGCCACCCCTCCTTTAAAAGGAGGGGAAACTTATTTACCTATAATCCAGATAGCTACAGTAGTTTTAGTTATTGAAATATTTTTTAGGGTGACGACAGTGTGGCATAGGGTATAATAGTTCTTTACGGGTCTTATATCCGGATAACAATAATTAATAATCAAAGGATCACATTTTTTAGTTAAAAATTAAATAATCTCAAGCCATGAAAACATTCAGAAACATTTCAGCATTTGCAGTGATCATTCTGCTGGCTTTCTCAGTTCAGACAGTTACAGGTTCCGGACCGGGAAGCAGGAAAAAGCTGGCAGAGCAGGACCTTATCACTCTCAAGGGTAAGGTTATAGACTCTGAAACCGGAACTCCGCTTGTATTTGCAAGCATTGCAGTATCGGAATCCAACGTGGGGATAATTACAAATATTGACGGGGAATTCACTTTGAAGATCAGTCAGGAATTACTTAATAACAATATTGAGGTTACTTTTCTGGGGTATAAGAACAAGGTAGTCCCTATAAGTTCTCTCCGCGATAATGGTTATAAAAATATTATTTCACTGGAGACGGCACCGATACCCATCAAGGAAATTGTTGTAAGGCCTATAGATCCTGAAGCGATTGTCGAAAAGGCAATAACAAGGATCGGCAGGAACTATGAATCGGTCCCCAATCTTATGACAGCATTCTACAGGGAAACCATACGTAAGAACAGGACATATGTCTCGATAGGTGAGGCTGTAGTTGAGATCTTCAAGGCTCCCTACAGTAACGATCTGAGGTTCGACGGGGCAAGGATCTACAAAGGCAGGAAAAATTCAGATGTTGAAAAAATGGATACTGTTCTATTCAAGCTCCAGGGAGGTACCACAAGCGTTCTTCAGCTCGACATAGCAAAGAATACCGAGGCAATCCTTACAATTGATGCTATGAAATACTATGATTATTCCCTTACAGGGGTTGTAGAGATTGACGATAAACCACATTATGTAATCAATTTCATTCAGAAACCATCAGTTGACCAGCCACTTTTCATGGGAACACTTTTCATAGAAATGGAATCAAGTGCAATAACCGAAGCTGAATTCGGGTTCAACCTCTCAGACAAAGCAGCTGCATCCGCAATATTCATAAAGAAAAAGCCGCTTGGAATGGAAGTCACACCGGAAATTGCGACTTACAGGACAAAATACCGGGAACAGAACGGAAAATGGTACTTCTACTATTCAAGGGCAGAGGTTAAGTTCAAGGTCGACTGGAAACGTAAATTGTTCAATACTTTCTATACAACAATGTCGGAGATCGCCGTTACAGATCGTACAGACCAGGAAGTTATTAAATTTGCAGGAAAGGAAAAAGTCAGGTATACTGATATATTTTCCGAAAAAGTAAGCGCGTTTGCAGATCCGAATTTCTGGGGCGATTATAATGTCATCGAACCTGACCAGAGCATTGAATCGGCTATCCGTAAACTAAGCAGGAAGCTTAAATTCAGTGACAGGAACGACCTGGAGAAATAAATGATTAATGAACAGTGACAATGAAATAATAAAGAGGATCCGGCAGGGTGATGTTAAACAGTTTGAATCACTTTTCCGGTCCTCTTATGTTTCACTTGTACGCTATGCAAAAACATTTGTCAGAGATCATGATACAGCAGAAGAGATCGTCCAGGACCTGTTTGTCAGACTTTGGAACGAAAGGACCAGGATCAATATCGAAAACACACTTAACGGTTATCTCTTCAGAGCAGTGCATAACAGATGCCTCCACTGGCTTGAACACAGGAAAGTCATTGAAAAACATGAACGTGAAACTATCGGGGAACAAAAAGGGAGCATCGAAAATGTTTCGGAACAGGTTCAGTATAATGAGCTTCAGTCAGCCGTTGTCAGAATACTTGAACGTCTTCCCGAACGATGCGGAAAAATATTCTGCATGAACAGGTTTGAAGGTATGAGATATAATGATATTGCCGAAAAACTTGCTATCTCAGTTAAAACAGTCGAGGCTGACATGGGAAAAGCACTAAAGGAATTCAGAAAAGCATTAAAAGAACAATAACATACAGGATGAAAATTGAAAATTACACCGGCAGAGAATGGGAGGACCTGAAGAAGATGGGAGGCGACGAGCATATCGATGTCGACGGAGCATGGAATAAAGTGCTCGGCAGGATTAAGGAATCCGGCAAAACAGAATTTATAGCTCCGGCAAAAACGATCAGCCTGAGAAGGAACTTCCTGAAAATAGCAGCAGTTTTACTTGTGATCCTTGGTCTTGGACTTGCAGGTCTTTATATAACAGGGAAAGGTATGCTGAGCAAAAAGATTTCGGTTTCTACTGATATCAATCAGAAAAACCTTGAAGTCACACTTCCCGACGGAAGCATAGTCATTCTTAACAGGCAGACAATACTCAGCTACCGGTCTAACTTCGGGAAAGGGGACAGGAAAGTTAACCTTTCAGGTGAGGCCTTCTTCGATATTGAACCGGACCGCGATAATCCGTTTATAATTGATGCCGGAAATGCAAAGGTAAAGGTTGTCGGTACGTCTTTTAATGTAATAACAAGCAATCCTGATTCAGCAGTGGAGGTTTTTGTAAAAAGCGGACAGGTAATGCTGTCGGACAATTCCGGGGATAAAACTCTTCTGCTCGATCCCGGATATATAGGAACTATCGATTCCGGGAGATCGGGCAAAACCCTGAACAATGACCCGAATTATCTGGCCTGGAATACCGGAATGCTTATTTATGACGGACAGACCCTTGACATTGTTTTCAGGGACCTGAAGAGAGTTTATAACCTTGATATTGTTGCCGATGATCCGTCCATCCTGGAAGAAATATGGACCGCTCCCATCAATAATCAGGCACAGGAAACAATTATTCGCCTTATTTGTTATAGTTTTAACCTGGGTTACAGAAAAGATGGGAATGTATACCATCTTTCAAAAAAATGACCGATTTTCTTAAAAATGTCATCAGACGATGGCTACATACTGAAAAGGATTACAGCCGTTGCACTGATAGCCTTACTGAACCTGTGGTATATTGCAGAGGGACAGGAATCAATACTTGATTCTTTATTCACTTTCAGGGCAGGTGTGGTTAAAACAGGTAACGCGCTGAATCTTATAACCAGGCAAACCGGCTATAATTTTACATACGACAGCCGACTTGTCGACCAGGAAAAGAAAATCAATATGTCATTCAGGGATAGAAAACTGGATGCCATTCTTGATTCGATCCTTGGAAATGACTCCCTTGCTTATACAATAATCGATAAGTATATAATCATATCAAGAGCTCTTCCTCCGGCCTCGGAAAGAACTGATTCAATTGTCCCGGGAAAGGCAGAGTATATAACCGGTACCATTATTGATTCTGATTCTGACGAGCCCTTACCGTTTGCCACAATCGGATTAAAGAATACCGGAAAAGGGACCGTTACAAACGCAACCGGTGAATTCGGACTGAAAATACTTCCCGGATGGTCTGACGATACACTTGTAATATCATATCTCGGGTATATGGGAAGGGAGATCCCTGTGGTGCAGGCACTCGGAAACATCTTCACAATAAGAATGAGAAGAGAGTTTATCTCAATTCCTGAGATAATAATCAGGACACAGATCCCCCAGGAAATAATTTATAAAGCAACCTCGGCTATTTCAAGGAACTACGGTAATACTCCTGCATTTCTCACGGGCTTCTACCGTGAGGGGGTAATGAAAAAACAGGAGCTTCAGAATTATTCCGAAGCCATTCTCAGGATATATAAAAGCCCGTATACCGGATCGCTCTATAATGATCAGATAAAAATATTCAGAAGCCGCAAGATTGAAAATGTCGACAGAACAGATACACTGGCAGTAAGACTGAAAGCGGGATTAAGTACCTGTCTCGAGCTCGACGGGGTAAGAAATATCTTTGATTTCATTTCAAGAGAAAGCATGCCGGAATATAAATACATTATCACCGACATTGTTACTTTTGATGAGGAAGCAGCCTATGTGATCGATTTCGAACAACGCGAAGGTGTTGACCTTCCCCTTTACCGGGGATCATTATATATCAATACCGATGACTTTGCGATACTGCATGCCGATTTCGAGCTCCATCCGAAATATATAAGCAAGATGAAAAGCTCCTTCATCTCAAGCTCGTCCCGGGGCTTCGATACCTGGCCGCAGACTGTTAAATATTCAGTAAGCTACCGTAAGTTCAATAACAGGTATTTCCTCAATCATGTAAGGGGTGATCTGGTTTTTACTTCAAAACAGAAAAGAAAGCTGTTCAACAGTCAGTTCAATGTCTTTTTTGAACTGGCAATAACAGGCATGAGCACTGAAAATGTAAGCAGGTTCGACAGGGAAGAGCTTGCTCCGATCCATTCGGTATTTTCCCGGACTATTACGAGCTATGACCCGGATTTCTGGGAAAACCAGGATTTCCTCAGGCCCGAAGAAAATCTGCTTCAGGCTCTTAAGAATATGAAGGTAAAAATGCTTGAATTTTCTGACCGGAAGGATTTCTGAGGATTCTGAATGTAATTCTACTTTGACAGATTATTAAATTATCTTGCTATTCAGCTTTTTTACCCCGACCTTAACGGGCATAGCCGTCAACCTAACGGAGTTTTGTGGGCAAAAGTTTCCCCTCCTTTGAAAGGAGGGGAAAGTTATTTGTCTATAATTCTGATAATTACAGCAGTTTAATCTATTAAATTATTCCTTAAGTTGACAGCTATACCCTGAAGGGAGAAAGCTGAAAAACCAGCCTGTTCCCTTTAGGAATCAAGGATTAAAACAGGACAATTTTTCAAATCTGTCAAAGAAGAACTAAAGCAAATTTCAGTATTTGTCGATCAACCTGTATAGCTCTGTCAGATCGGGAGTAAGGACCACCTCAGTCCTTCTGTTCTTCTGGCGGGCATCTGATGTATTTCCCGGATCTACAGGCATGAATTCACCGTGTCCTGCAGCTGTAAGTCTCTCCGGATCGATCTTTGAACCTTCAAGCAAAACTCTTACAACTGTTGTGGCCCTTTTTACGCTCAGATCCCAGTTATCTCTCAGAAGGCTCCCTCCGGAATTATACGGAACATTATCGGTATGGCCTTCAATGGTTATCTGGATACCGGGATTTCTTTCGAGAACTGCAGAGAGCTTTCTCAGTGCATTTCGTCCGTTGGCATCAATTTCCCAGCTTCCTGATCTGAAAAGGAGCTGTTCATCAAGGGAAACATATACTTTCCCGTTCTTCTGGGAAACGGTAAGACCGTTGTTCTCAAATCCCAGCAGGGCTTCCGAGACCTTGTTCTTAAGATCCTGTGCAATTCTCTTCTGTGCATCCAGTATCTTTTCAAGCTCAACAAGCCTTGCATTGCGTTTTTCAAGCTCAAAGGTAAGTTCGTCAAGCGATGCTTTCTTGGTATCAAGCGTCTGCTCGAGCTGTCTGAGCATGTCTTCCTTGTTCTTCAGGTTCTCCTGTGCCGCCTGTAACTCCGTAAGCAGCTTCTGTGTCTCCCTGACATTCCCCCTGATCAGCTCTTCCTGAGCATTCTGAAGATCATTATACCTGCCTGAGATAGTATTATAATCCTGCACCGCCTTATCTTTCGCATTATTCGCTTTTACTATCTCCTCCTTTATTTTATTGATCTCCTGCTCAGTCATTGACATTTTTGATTCAAGCTCCCGGTTGGTCATCTCAAGGGCAATATTTGCACTCCTGAGATTATCTCTCTCATCCATGAACTGCCTGCTCGTATCCTGAAGTGTCCTGTATTTCTTTCCGGTAACACATGATGTTGCTGACATGACATATATTATCAACAGGGGAATGATAAGTTTTCTGGTCATATCTCAAATGATTTTATGAATAAAACTCTTTTCTTCAATCTGATATTGTCGCTTTAAAAGGACAGACACGGCAAAATTAAGAAAATCCCGTTTATGCCTGAGCAAACACTGCCGAATAATAATTGTTATATTTGCTGCCTAAATTGTTGTTTAAATGAATCCGGGTGAAAGCCTGCTATTCAAGATATCATCTCCAGAAGATCTCAGGAAGCTGGAGCCGTCCGATCTCATAAAGGTAAGCTCGGAACTCAGGCAGTTCATAATTGATGAAGTAAGCAATAACCCCGGCCACTTCGGGGCGAGTCTTGGTGTTGTGGAGCTGACCGTTGCTCTTCATTATGTTTTCAATACACCCTACGATAAGATCATCTGGGATGTCGGACATCAGGCTTATGGTCATAAGATCCTCACAGGCCGGCGCGACAGGTTTCCGACAAACAGGAAATACAAAGGAATCAGCGGCTTCCCGAAGATAAGGGAAAGTGAATATGATGCCTTCGGGACAGGGCATTCATCAACTTCAATTTCAGCAGCACTGGGTATGGCAGTGGCTGCACACCGCAAGGGAGAGAACCGGCACGTTGTTGCTGTGATCGGCGACGGCGCAATGACCGCCGGAGAAGCCTTCGAAGGGCTCAATAATGCCGGTATTGCAAAATCCAACCTCCTTGTTATCCTTAATGATAACCATATGGCCATCGATCCCAATGTCGGAGCCCTTAAGGAATATCTTCTCGATATAACAACAAGCGGTACCTATAATAAATTCAAGGATAAGATCTGGAACTTCCTGGGCCGTGCCGGAAAACTTGGCCCCAATGCCAGAACCCTGGCTGCCCAGCTTGAGGCAGGATTTAAAAGTACAATACTCGACAGGAGCAACCTTTTCGAGGGAATGAACTTCAGGTACTTCGGCCCGATCGACGGTCACGATGTCCTTCACCTTACAAAAGTCCTTGAGGATCTGAAAAGGATCAAAGGACCCAAACTTCTCCATTGTCTTACAGTAAAAGGAAAAGGATTCAAACAGGCTGAAGAAAGGCAGACAGAATTCCATGCTCCGGGGAAATTTAACAAACAGACCGGTGAGATAATAAATACCACAAAAAAAGATGCTCCTCCGCCTTTCCAGGAGGTTTTCGGGAAAACAATACTCGAACTGGCAAGGATGAATGAAAAAATCGTCGGTATTACTCCTGCCATGCCTTCAGGATGCTCCCTGTGCATAATGATGAAGGAGATGCCTGAAAGAACCTTCGATGTGGGCATTGCAGAACAGCATGCAGTGACATTCTCTGCAGGACTGGCCACCCAGGGATTGATCCCGTTCTGCAATATCTATTCGTCATTTATCCAGAGAGCATACGATCAGGTTATTCATGATGTTGCCCTGCAGAACCTTCATGTGGTATTCTGCATCGACCGGGGAGGACTCGTAGGATCTGACGGAGCAACACATCATGGATTTTTTGACATTGCCTTCATGCGGTCGATCCCAAATATAATTGTCTCAGCCCCGATGGATGCCGTGGAACTCAGGAATCTAATGTACACAGCCCAGCTCGATAAAACCGGAGGCCCTTTCTCCATCAGGTATCCGAGAGGATCCGGAATTATTGCTGACTGGCAAAAACCCTTCACTGAGATACCTGTAGGCAAAGCCCGGCTTATGAGCGAAGGTGATGATATTGCCATATTATCAATTGGTCATACGGGGAATGATGTCGCTGAAGTGGTTAAGAAACTATCCGTTGAATCAATTTCCGTAACCCACTGGGATATGCGCTTTGTTTCGCCCCTGGATACCGAAGCACTTCATTCTGTATTTAAAAAATTCAGGAAAATAATTACTGTCGAAGATGGTGTTCTGAAAGGAGGGTTCGGAAGCGCCATTATTGAATTCATGTGCGATAATCATTATATTGCCGAAATAAGGCGGCTCGGCATACCCGACTATTTTGTCGAACAGGGTACACAGGAAGAGTTATACAGGGAATGTGGTTATGATGCCCGGGGGATAGAAAATACAATCAGAGAAATGACAGGTGCAACGGTTCAACGGTTCAACGGCTCAGCGGCTGTCTGAACCGTGTAACTCCGTGATAAACTCCGTGAACTCCGTGGTTAATTATAAATTAGAAATAATAAAATAAATTTCATTTATGAGAAAATCAATCATTTTACTGTCATTGTTAATGATCGCAGTTTCCTGCGGAACCAGAACCAATAAAGCTGAAAAAGAGGAATGGATCCAGCTTTTTAACGGCAAAGATCTTACAGGATGGACAATTAAGATAAAAGGTTCTCCCGTCAATGTCAATTACAAAAATACATTCAGGGTTAAAAACGGGGCCATGGTGGTGAGGTACGATGAATATGAAAAGTTCAATGCCGAGTACGGGCATATTTTCTATAATGAACCATTTTCGAAATATAAGCTCAGGATCGAGTACAGGTTTGTTGGCGATCAGGTGCCCGGCGGTCAGGGATGGGCATTCCGGAACAGCGGAGTAATGTTGCATTCACAATCGCCCGAATCAATGCTGGTCGACCAGGATTTCCCGGTTTCAATTGAAGCCCAGTTTCTCGGAGGTAACGGCACTGATCCCCGGTCTACTTTGAATGTCTGTACTCCCGGGACAAATATAGTAATGAATGATACCCTAATTACGAATCATTGCAATAACTCTTCTTCGAAGACCTATCACGGAGATATCTGGGTTACTGCCGAACTTGTAGTTTATGGCGACAGTATTATACATCATATTGTTGAGGGAGATACGGTTCTTACATATTCGAAGCCCCAGGTAGGTGGTACCAACAAACCCGCTGATTATCCTGTTCCGGATGGTACCCTTCTGAAGGAAGGATATATTTGTTTACAGGCTGAGAGTCACCCTGTGGAATTCAGGAAAGTGGAACTGCTGAGATTAAAATGAAACCCCATCCCCTGAAGAGGGTCTAAATTCAATATTTGTTTTAAATTTGCACAGCCATTCAAGACTGCACGACTGCACGACTGCATGACTGCACGACCGCACGACTGCACGACTAAACCTGCCCGGATGGCGGAATAGGTAGACGCGCTGGTCTCAAACACCAGTGGCAGCAATGCTGTGCCGGTTCGATCCCGGCTCCGGGTACA
>JAKQPD010000203.1 GCA_029564935.1 Bacteroidota bacterium | reverse complement strand
TAAATAACAGAACTAATAATAAACTGTAACTTACCATCTGTAATCTCCCTTTATCGAATCGATAAACCTCCTTATATTTTCAGAGTCTGCCCCGTCCTCTGCAAACATTTTTATAAATGAACTGCCTATAATTGCTCCATTAGCTGCCTTGCAGGCTTCATCGAATGATCCTGAATCTGAAATCCCGAATCCTATAAGCAAAGGATTTGACAGATTCATCTCCTTAATTCTCCGGAAATAAGTTTTCTGATCTTCAGAAAATCCTCCCTTAATACCCGTTGTTGAAGATGAAGATACCATGTAAATAAAACCCCTGCTGATACTGTCGATCATCTTTATCCGTTCCGGCTCCGTTTGAGGGGTGATAAGCAAAATATTATAGATCCCGTATTTTTCAAATAGTCCCGAATATTTTTCAACATAAATATCCGGAGGAAGATCGGGCAATATAACTCCGTCAATTCCGGTAGCGGCACATTTATTACAGAAATTATCCATTCCGAACTTCAATACAGGATTAAGATATCCCATCAGCAACAAGGGAATTGTTACGGTTTTTCGTATATCGGCTAACTGATCAAAAAGTAATTTAACACTCATTCCGTTTTTCAGAGCCGTTTCACTGCTTCTCTGTATCAAAGGGCCATCAGCCAGCGGATCGGAAAAAGGCATACCGATCTCGATCATATCCGTACCCGAGTCGGCGAGAAATTTTATTATCTCAGTGGTTGAATCGATCAGCGGGTATCCTGCCGTGAAGAATATCGAAAGTACATTATTCTTCTTTGTATGAAAAAGCTTATCAATCCGATTCATAATTGTCAGATGTTAAAAATGGGAAATATGTTTAAAGATTCCTTTCATCCATGTATTTCATATATGCTGCCATATCCTTATCACCGCGACCGGAGAGGATTACAACAACCGTATCGTCGGGTTTGAATTCTAACTTGCCCAGGGCTGCGAGTGCATGAGCCGGTTCGAGTGCCGGTATTATTCCTTCGAGCCGTGTCAGAAGAAAAGCTGCTTCAAGAGCTTCATTATCGGTTGCAGAGCTGAACTGCACCCTGCGTGTTTTGTGAAGCCATGCAAACATTGGACCTATTCCGGGATAATCAAGACCTGCTGAAACGGAATAGGGTTCAGTTATCTGGCCATCGTCATTTTGCATCAGTATAGTTTTGCTGCCGTGAATAATGCCCGGGGAACCTTTTGCTATCGTTGCTGCCGTTTCACCGGATTCAATTCCTTTACCGGCTGCTTCAACTGCAACTAACCTCACATTTTCATCGTTCAGGTAATGATAAAATGATCCGGAGGCATTGCTTCCGCCACCCACGCACGCTATAATATAATCGGGATATTCCCTGCCGGTTTTTTCCCTGAGCTGCCACCTGAGTTCCTCACTTATTACTGACTGAAGCCGGGCAACAAGATCGGGATAAGGATGCGGACCGACAACTGATCCTATTATGTAATGAGTATCTGAAGGATTATTGATCCAATCTCTTATGGCTTCATTTGTTGCATCCTTAAGAGTCATATTCCCGCTCGTGACAGGGATAACTTCAGCTCCAAGCATTTTCATACGCAGAACATTGGGTGCCTGCCGGTCAACATCAAGCTTACCCATGTAAACAACACATTTCATTCCCATCAGGGCGCAGACAGTAGCTGCGGCAACCCCGTGCTGACCGGCTCCCGTTTCGGCAATAATACGCGATTTCCCGAGCTTTTTTGCTATGAGTATCTGCCCGATAGTGTTATTGATTTTATGAGCCCCGGTATGATTAAGATCTTCACGCTTAAGATAAACATGTGCAGAATACCGACCTGAAAGACGTCGTGCATAATATAACGGCGATGGTCTGCCCGCATATTCGCTGAGAAGCGAGGAAAATTCATTCCTGAAATCCTCGCTTTCAATAATATTCAGATAGTTATCCCTGAGTTCCTGAATATTTGCCTGCATCATCTCGGGGATATATGCCCCGCCAAATTCACCATAATACCCCCGTTCGTCAACATAATAATTCATATTCTTTTATCCTTTAATTTCTTTTATAAAATCTTTAACTTTATTAATATTCTTTATCCCGGGCCTGTTTTCAAATTGACTGTTTATATCCACTGCAAAGAAGTTTCGATGTCTTATCTGTCTTAAGACTGAAGCATCTTCCGGTTCGATCCCTCCTCCGAGAAAAAACGATTTGCCAAAATGGTATTCATAAATTTTCATCCAGTCGAATTTGAGGCCGCTGCCTCCATGGATACGGGTTTTAGCGTCGAACAAAAAATATTCACATGAATCCATATATTTTTCAAGTTTCGAAAAACTGAAACCGGAATCTATACCAAATGCTTTAATAATACTTAGTCCGGACTTATTGAGCGACCTGCAATATTCGGCAGTTTCATTACCATGAAGCTGTACCATGTCTAACCCGTAAAGGTTTACGGTATTGATGATCACTGAAAGTTCTTCGTTGACAAAGACACCCGTTTTCAGAATCACGGGAGGAATTTTGCTGAAAAGAGATTCATCGGGTTTATTGCCAACAAAACGTATTGATCGCGGATAGAAAATAAAACCCATGAAATCAGGATTTGTCCCGGCAATCTCCTGTACATTAAAGGGATCGGTCAATCCGCAAACCTTGATCTTAAGCATAGTCACATGAAATTTCTCTGACAAAATCAGAAAATGATGCAACCGGATCATTTGAAGCCATAAACAGTTCTCCGATCAGGAATCCGTCGTACCCGTTTTGCCGCAGATACTTTACAGTTGACGGCAACAATATTCCGCTCTCCGAAATCTTACAGAATTCTCCGGGTATCATATCAACCATTTCAACTGATAAATTTATATCTGTATTAAATGTCTTTAAATCACGGTTATTGACACCAATAATATCGATATGCTCATTTATTGCTTCAAGTTCAGATGCGGAGTGTACTTCGAGGATGACTTCCATCCCCAGCGAGCGGGAGAGACTTGCAAACCTTGAAACTTCACTTTTTTTCAGTGCGGCAGCAATAAGCAGAATAACATCCGCACCGGCAGCTTTTGACTCAACCACCTGAAATTCGTCGATTATGAAATCTTTCCTCAGAATAGGTATTGAATTATGATCGCGCACAAGTAAAAGGTCGTCAACAGAGCCACCAAAAAATTTTTTGTCGGTAAGTACTGATAAGCCGGATGCCCCTTCGCGTGAATACCCCGTTGTCACGTCTTGTACATTAACTCCGGAATTAATTATCCCTTTTGAGGGTGACATTCTTTTGAATTCAGCAATAATGCCTGATCTCTCGCGATCCGACAAAGATTCTGAAAGAGATACGGGCTGCAGGGGAAAATGCCTGCTTTTTTCAAGATCTTTCAGAGTAACATATTTTTTAAGCTCTGCCACTTCTTTTATCTTATTGGCAATTATCTTTTCAAGAATTGTCATGGTTGCATTTCTATAAGCATTTTAAACGATCTGAGCGCTTTTCCTCCAGAAAGCGAATCTTCGGCTATTTCTTTACATTCTTCAAACGATTTTAAAGAATCATAACATTTAATTGCCAGCTGTGAATTAACAATAACTACATTATTCCGGGCAGTTGTTCCTTTGCCTTCGAGAATATCCATAAATATTCCGGCAGCCTCATCTACAGTTTTGCCTCCAGTAAGATCGGAAGGATTGACTCTTTCATAATGCAACATCTCGGGACTGATGACCTGTTCCGCTCCGTTCAGAATATATTTAAAGCTGTCGGTAAGGGATACCTCATCATATCCGTCAAGGCTATGGATGATTGTATATTTCGCGTCAGACATCTGGTAAAGATAATTATACAATCGGGCGAGTTCCAGGCTATAAACGCCAATCATCTGTTTACGCGGGGAAGAAGGATTTGCAATCGGACCGAGCATATTGAAAAAAGTCTTTACTTTCAGAGCTTTGCGTATCGGGGCAACAGTCTTCATTGCAGGATTGAAAAGCGGTGCATGTAAGAAGCAAACACCCGATTTGTCGATTTCTTTTTTTAGTTTATCCTCGTCAGCAGAGAATTTATACCCGTAATGCTGGAGAATATTCGATGAACCGCAAGCTGAAGTTACTGCATAGTTCCCATGTTTGGCCACTTTGATACCTGCACCGGCAAGAACAAAGGTGGTAAGTGTGGAAATATTGAAAGTATCCTTTCCATCACCTCCGGTTCCACAAACATCCATGGTATCAAAATCCGACAGATTTACTTTTATGCAGAGATTCATCATAGCATCGCGGAAACCTGATAATTCTTCAACTGTAATGCTTCTCATAAGATAAACCGTAATAAATGCAGCTATTTCCGATTCGGAATAGCTGTTCCGGGCAATGTTTATTAATACCTCTTCAGCTTCCTGGCGGCTCAGTGTCATATGATTGAAGAGATGATCGAGTATCTTTCTCATAGTCTTTAATTTATGATTTACCGATTATTGATTTTTTTTACAGGATTTTTAAAACTAAAAGAACGTTTCTACAGATCAATCCAGTTCCTGATAATTTCATTTCCATATTCTGTCAGAATTGATTCGGGATGGAACTGAAGTCCTTTTACATCATAATTCCGGTGACTTATTCCCATTATAATACCATTTTCATCTTCGCACGTTATTCTAAAACATTCAGGCAGATGTTTTTTTGATGCGACCCATGAATGATAACGTCCGGCCATGATTGTTTGCGGTATATTTTTGAACAAAGGTTCATCAACGGCTATTATTTTGACAGGTGAAGCTATCCCATGATAAACAGAGCTCAGATTAAGGATTTTTCCCCCAAAAGCTTCACAAATAGCCTGAAGACCGAGACAGATTCCAAGTATGCTTTTAGTCGGGGCATACCGTGTTATTAATTCAAGGCAAATACCTGATTCCGACGGGATGCCTGGTCCGGGAGAGATCAGTATCTTATCGTAATTATTGATTTTTTCAATTGATATTTCATCATTACGATAGACGTCAGGGTATTTTCCTGTCAGCTTTTCGATACAATGTACCAGGTTATAGGTAAACGAATCGTAATTATCGATAACTATTATTTTTTTCATCTTATTCCTCCTGCCATTTCTATGGCTTTTTTTAAAGCGCCCAGTTTATTATTAACCTCCTGCAGTTCATTATTCTCATTTGATGCGGCAACAATCCCCGCTCCGGCCTGGTAATACAGAATGTTGCCTTTACTCAGGAAAGTCCGGATCATTATGGCAAGATTGACGGAACCCCGGAGGTCAATAAAACCTATAGCCCCACCATAATAGCCTCGTCTCTGTTTTTCGTATTTATCGATAAGCTGCATAGCTTTGTATTTCGGAGCTCCGGTAAGGGTTCCCGCCGGGAAGGTGGTGGCTATAAGATCAGCAATTGATGAGTCATCACGAAGTTCGCCTGAAACAGATGAAACAAGATGAATTACGTGTGAATAGAATTGAACCTCACGTAAGCTATCAACTTTCACATTTTTACAATGTCGGCTCAGATCGTTTCGTGCCAGGTCGACCAGCATGGTATGCTCTGCATTCTCTTTAAGGTCGTATGACAGGCGCTCAGCCGCAAGTTTGTCATTCTCATCATCTCCAGTCCGTATGAATGTACCGGCAATAGGATTGATATATGCTTTATTTTTCCTGATTTTAAGATGTGCTTCAGGAGATGATCCGAAAATTTTATAACTTCCGTAATCAAAATAAAAAAGATAAGGGGACGGATTGACTGAACGCAAAGCTCTGTAAACATTAAATTCGTCCCCGGCAAATTGCTGTGAAAACTGCCTGGAAAACACTACCTGAAACACATCGCCCCTGTAACAATGCTCCCTGCCCCTGCTTACCAGCTCCCTGTACTGTTCATCAGTAATATTCTGCATTTCCTTACCTGTTGCCCTGAAAGGATATATTGCAAAATTTCTGCTGTTGATAAGGGTCTCTATCCTGTCAATTTCACCGGGCTCACCGTCTATTCTGTTCTCAATAATTTGAAGTATATTCTGGTAATGATTGATTGCAATAATATAGTTATAAAGGTTATACCTTGCATAGGGAATATTATTTTCATCTATTCCGGCTGAATTGAAACTGATTTTCTCAAAATATTCCGCCGCATCGTAAGAAATATAACCAAATAAACCATTTACCGGGATATCGGGAACAGGTTCGGAATGTATAAAGGATTCAATAAATATAGAAAGTCTCCGCTTAAATGTAGTTTTTTCAGCCAGTCTGGTGTCGATTCTTGATCCGTCGGGATAAATTTCCGTGATGATTCCGTTATTTGCTTCAAAAGACGCAATGGTTTTCAGGCAGATATAGGAATAGCTATTCTCATTACCATGGTAATCAGAACTTTCAAGCAGAAGAGAATTAGGATAAATATCTCTGATCTTCAGGTAAATGCTTACTGGAGTAATTGTATCGGCAAGTAACCTGATTGCTCTTGTTTCAATTTCGAATTTCTTCATATCTTCTGACGGTTTTGTGATCATTATCAATCAAAACGGCCTGTCGTGAGTACGACAGGCCGTTTTGGAATATTCAGTAAAATATACAAATAGCTGGTAGTCTCACATCATAAGGTGAAATCTGCTTAACCACCAACACCAGTTTGTATATATTTTTTTCATTTTTTAATTCCTATCCGATGCAAAAATATATTTTATTTTTAATAAAAACAAGATATGATCAATTTTTAATGATCGTAAGTTTTATAACATTTTTGAAAAAGAGATTATCACTTTTCAATACCTGATCGGACATCCACTTAAGGCTGGTATTCATGATTATTTGCTGCAATCGTCAATCAATTTCTGTAGTTCTTTTATATGGTTCATATAAACTCCCCGTGGGCTTGTATTGTATTTCCTGCATAACGATGCCGCGTAGCCGACAGCAACCCCCATTTGACCTGTTGTATGCATAACCCGTGGTCCGCCCAGGCCAACATGTGAACAGGAAAAACACCTGCCTGCCATAAAGAGATTCTTAATGTTCTTTGAATAAAGAGTCCGATATGGGATATAATAATGATCGACTTTGTAAAACAACGCTTCAGACATAAAATCCGGCTGTGACGGATCCTTAAGATTCTGCTGGTAATGTACATCGATGTCTCTTTCTTCCATAGCGACGGCATCGGGAAATTCCCTCATGGTCTTTTCATCAACAAATGTGTAAATATAATCTCCCACCAACCTGCGGGACTCTCTCTTGCCGACAAGATATGATGTCCATTCCAGTGCAAGACTGGCATTTGCAGGGTCTTTTTTTGCATTTGAAAATGATCCGTAAATTGCCTTGAGCATATGATCACGGATATCCTCGGCATTATCCACCTGATGCATATCATTCCTTGAAAATTCCCACTTCCATGTTCCCTCAGTTGCCGAATAACTTCCCGCGACATCCATTGCCCATGGTACTTCAGGGAAAATGACAGTTTTACCCTTGTCAACAGTTCTCCATAAAACTGATGCACCCATTACCCTTCCGTCAGCCTTTGCAGGACTCCACAATTCTTTGTGCAGGTCCCAGTTCTCATTGTATTTTGAAGAATCTTCCCTTCCGTACATATATTCCGCACCCGACCAGTAGCCGATCCATCCGTCGCCGGTGCAATCGATAAACAACGGAGCGATAAATCGCGTGGTTTCTCCTGTCGAAGTATGTTTCGCATCGACCGATGTTATTGAATCTGAGGTAACACTCGTTGTATAAGCTCTCCAGTTCAGAAATATTGATATATCATCATATTTTGCCATATTTTCATGACGTTTTTTATCGTCATTAACAGCATCGGGGGAGCCGTTTGGCCACCATACCGTATTTAACATAGTGAGTATTCGATCGGCTTTCCATGTAATACCTTCGGTGTGAACGCGGATTTCGCTGCTTGCATTTCCCCCGAGTATTGGTCTGTCATGTACAAGTGCCACTTTTAATCCCTGTTCTGCAGCGGCGATTGATGCCGCACAACCGGCAATCCCTCCGCCGACAACGACAAGATCGAACGTTTGCGATTTTTGGGGAGTATCGCTTTCATTAAGCATTTCCCTTCTCCATTGAAGCATTTCCTTTGAGTTTGAAGGAGGAGCGATCTTTTCGGTGGAGAAATAAATTGCATCACATCTTCCGTCAAATCCCGTCAGATCTTTCAGTTCAATAGTACAGTTGACATCCCTGGATGCTACAGTACCGGCATACTGCCAGTTCCAGCCTTCTTCCGTCCCGAAAATTGTTTTTAATTCTTTCCCGTTGACTACAAGTTGAAATCTCCCCGGAGCTTCCCATTTTCCGGGAACCCAGTTCTTTGTTCTTACCCATACATAATATCGGCCTCCGGAAGGGAGTTCAAACTTCATCTTTGCATTTTCAACCGGGATCCCCAGGCCATGTGCTAGCAAATATGGTGATCCCATCTGTTCAACAAACTGGGGATCGACAACCCAACCGCCTTTCACATCAAAGCTTTCCGCTTCGATAAGTTTATTATACTGCCCGCGATCACATGATACCAAAACGGCAAGAAGCAGGACACATGTTATGAAGATTTTTCGTGATGCCATATTTTATCAGTTTAGATGGTTTATTTAATTTACATCAAAGGTTTGTTTCAATGTTTCAGTGTTTCAGTGTTTCAGTGTTTCAGAGTTCCCTTAACCCGGAACCCGGAACCTTTTCAATTATCGTTAATTCTTTTGCGGTACTCCTTCCGTCATCAGTTTTTTCAGTTCAATGAGATGATCTTCATAAACATCCCGGGGAAGTGCACTATTGTTTTTGCAGATTGATGCCGCCATTCCGACCACCTCGCCCATCATGCCGCCTGTTCTCATCACCCTGACTGTCCCAAGTGCCACGTGAGTGACACTTATGCACCTGCCGGCCATGAATAAATTGCTGACATTCCTTGAATACAGGCATCTGTATGGTACAGCATAGGGATCAATCTTTACTGTTTCTGCAACCGACCGGAATGGTTCTCCCTCAAAACCTTCAGAACTGACAGGATAGTGAAGATCAATACCCCAGGTTGTTGTAAATGAGCCATCTGGATATTTAACCCTGTTCAGAAGGTCCTGTTCTTTAAGGATAACATCTCCCATAAGTCTTCTGGATTCTCTTTTTCCTCCGATATATGCAACCCATGCAAGCTTCCATTTTGAGAATTTATCCCTGTCGATACTTTTGTTCTTTATAAAATCCCAGTTGCCATAAGTGACACGGAAAGCATAATCCCTGATAAATTCGATTTCCATTATCTGGTCGCGGGTCAGTCCGGCTTCCCAGTCCCAGTCACCCCTGGTTACTTTAAAGCATGTTTTCTCATCGAATCCGACAGCCCACGGACAATCAGGAAATGATGATGCTTCATCAGTTTCTTCAGCATACCATTGTACTGAAGTTCCCATTACGAGGCTGTCGCT
>JAKQPD010000142.1 GCA_029564935.1 Bacteroidota bacterium | reverse complement strand
GATGCAATCAGTTCAGACCTTCATACCGGCAGTATGAACAGCGGAATGAAAGATATGGCCAATCTTATGTCGAAAGTGCTGAATTTGGGATTACCGCTTCAGGATGTCATACTGAGGTCAACCTGGAATCCCGCAATGATGATTAACAGGCCAGATCTGGGTAACCTTGATATCGGATCGGAAGCCGACATTGCAGTTTTCAGTATGATGAAAGGCGATTTCGGTTTTCTTGATATAAGCGGCGAAAAGCTGAAAGGAACTCAAAAGCTTGTTGCCGAACTTACGATAAGGGCTGGTAAAATAGTATGGGATCTGAACGGGATTGCGGCAACAGGCAAAACCTGGTAAAGAGGAAGGTGGCACTAAATATTTGTAAGTAAGAACAACGGTTTATGATCAGAAGATAGTGCCACCTTAAAGTCTGTTAGTATGTTTTGAAACCCTTCCTGACCTATTGGAATAATTCCTGGCCGGACATGATAATATTATATATATCACGACCTTTTAATTGAAGAGGGTAACATTCCAGGTTCCCGGGCAGTTAATTGTAAATTCAAATACCACATCCGACTGAACTGCATGGAATGCATTCCAGGTCCGGTATGTGACCTTAACATACAATGGGAAGGTCACATGGTCAATGCCATAAATATTGCCCATCCGATATTCATTACCACTATCGTATGCCAGAGCAAAATCTTCGATATCGGTATTTTCGACAGAATTCAGCAAAATCTTAATTCTTATCTCATTTCCCTGACTGAATCTCTGCATAGAGAAATGAGAAAGATACCGTCTGGTTGTTATTTTATACGGAGGGACAACTTCCGGAACAACCTTATTCTCTTTTACATTGTCGGGTAAAAGGAGATCGGCAGAATAAACGGGATCAAATGTTTGTGCATTTAAAAAGATCACCGAACCTAAAAGAGTGCACAAAACGACTGAGATTTTAGACTTATTCATTGTAAATAAATTTAGTCAGTGTTATCATATTTAGTCAAGGTTATCTTATATAAATTTCCCGTAATTGCCAGATTTTTGATACCAGATTCTGAATGAAAACCTTTCAATTATTTTATTATTATTTCATTTTTTTCATGATCCTTTCAAATTTTTCGCGGAGAGGAAGCTTTTCTTCAGGTATAATATTTGCAGACAGTAATCCTGACTCCCGGGTGATAAAATTGGATCTTGCCAGTGAGCATGTTCTATCAGGAAAAATTTGCAGATAATCTTTAAATCATTGAAATTTGTATATAGGCGCTTTGTTTTATACAACGGTTTAAACCTTTTTCATCCTATGACAGGTTTTCCTGAAACTGATCAGTTATTCATCAGTAAGCTTGCAGAAATAGTCCTGGCCAATCTGTCAGATGAGAATTTCGGTGTGAAGGAACTGATCGAAGAATCAGGAATGACATATACGAGCTTAAGCCGGAAGTTCAGGAATATCGCTGATAAAAATATTAATCAGTTCATCCGGGAAGTTCGTCTGAAGAAGGCTTTTGAGATGTTGAAAGAGGGGAAGCTGACAGCAGCGGAGGCAGCCTATAAAGTCGGATTCGGCAGTCCGGCTTATTTCAGTACGTGTTTTCATGAACTTTATGGCTTCCCTCCCGGACAGGTAAGAAAAGAAAATTTTGAAAAGAACAATGGTAACATTCCTCCTCAGATCACAAAGGAATACAAACAAAAAGGATTCATTTGGAAGAAAATCATTACGGCCTCATCAGGTATTCTGGTAATTTCCGTATTGGCATATCTGGATTATTTGAACTTTTTCAGAAATTCTTCTGCTGAATCAGGTAATTCAGCAGAAAGCCGGGAGAAATCAATAGCCGTTTTGCCATTTGCCAATTTCAGTCCTGACAGCGAAAACGTATACTTCTCAAACGGGATCACTGATGAGATAC
>JAKQPD010000135.1 GCA_029564935.1 Bacteroidota bacterium | reverse complement strand
GACTATCCTGAACTTATCATATTCCTGTTCTGCAAGCTTTTTGGCAATGCTGGCAGAAATGGCACCTGCATTCTTTAAGACAGAATAATCGTTAAATTGAAGGAAGGAATCCAGTTTTTCTATCCAGTCCTTCATTTTCATTGGCACCTGTTTCTCTGCCTGATTCTCTGCATAATCGAGATACATTGTCACAACACGGTTCAATTCCTTTATCTCTTTTTCATTAAGATAATTTTTCGCTATGGTTATGTCTGATTTCAGAATTTTACCTTTGGGCGATCTCTTCCAGGTTGTAAGCCCCATATTTGGCAATTCAGCTTTAGCCCTCCCGGAAATTATCTCTGCTGCAGTCAGACCTGTTACTGCCCAATGTAGTTTATTCTGAACTGTTTTGTAAAATGTTCTGGTTATTTCCGATTCCGGATCATAATCAATACTGCATTCAGCGTAAATATCAGTGATCTTCTGATAAAACCTTCTCTCGCTGGCTCGAATTTCCCTGATTCGCTCCAGAAGTTCCTCAAAGTAATCTCTTCCGAACCGTTTTCCCTGTTTCAATCGTTCATCATCAAGAACAAATCCTTTTATAATATATTCTCGCAGTGTTTTGGTAGACCATATCCTAAACTTAGTAGCCTGAAAAGAATTTACTCTATATCCTACTCCAATTATTGCGTCCAGATTATAAAAATTTGTAATGTAGCTTTTACCATCAGCAGCAGCTATTCGAATTTTTCGAATAACTGAATTTTCTTGTAATTCATTGCTTTTAAAAATTTCTTTTAAATGGTAGTTTACTGTATGTACCTCCACTCCAAACAGCTCTGACATCTGCTTCTGGCTTAACCAGAACGTTTCATCACTGTAAATAACCTCTACCCTGATATCACCCTCCGGAGTAGAATAGATAATGATATCTGAAGATTTTGCCTGAAGTCCATTTTCCATATTGGAATATCTGTGAATTATCTGAAAAATTTGTCCTGATTTACTAAACCATTTTTGATATAATCAATTCTGTAAATTGATTTTCATTAAAACTAAATTAAGGTGGTTAAAGTTAATGAATAGGAGATCGCTTACAAAACAATATCACAATTCCGTTTAAACATCTTATTGAATTACTAAGATCTGAGATCACTTTGATGCGATAATATTAAGCATTGATAAGAATTTGAATTATTTTAGCACATGATCATATGAGACAGTTTTTTCTACCGTCCTGAAATTAACTTCTCAGACTTCAATAGACTGGTTATTAATTAATAAAGATATTAATATTAAAAATGAAACGAAGAAATTTCCTACAAACACTTGGAGCCGGAACACTTGGAATGTGTCTTTCTGATGAGTTAATTGCTTCAGAAGTAATAGACAAAGACAAGGACAAGAATAAAAATAAGAAGAAAGTCAAGGCAATTGAAGGTTCCTGGTTCGAATTTCAACACCATAGTGCTGCTGAGGGAAAATACTGGAATCCGGGACTCCTGAGCTTTACCGCCCGGGAATGGGAGGAAAAGATAAAGGAGATTGCAGGGACCGGTATGAAGTACCTTGTTTTGCTTGATGTTGCAATTTATGACAAAAGCTTCTATCCCTCAAAGCTTTTACCAAAGCATACCCTTAACTGTGAAGATCCCCTGGAGACCGTACTGGCTGCAGCGGATAAATATGATATCAGTTTTTTTGTCAGTAATGGATTTTTCGGCGACTGGACCAATCCCGTTCTGCTGATGAAAGATCCTGAGATAAATAAACTCAGGCTAAGAGCTATGAACGAAGTAGCCGGTAAATATGCACACCATAAAAGTTTTTACGGCTGGTATTATCCTAATGAAACAGGTATAGAGGGGTATTATGAGGATTTCTTCATAAATTATGTAAATGTTTCATCTGCAGAAGCTGAAAAGCTTACACCGGGAAAGAAAACCCTTATAGCTCCGTATGGAACCCGTAATGTAAAAGCTGATGATCTTTATACGAAACAGCTCGATCAGCTTAATGTGGATTTTGTAGCATATCAGGATGAGATCGGCGTTGAAAAAACGAAAGTGGAAGAAAGCGCTGCTTTCTATGAAAATCTGCAAAGGGTGCATAAAAAATCAGGTCGATCTGAACTGTGGGCCGATGTTGAAGTATTCCGCTTTGAAGGAAAGGTATATCAGAGTGCATTGTTACCTGCGCCACCCGAGCGGGTGATAAAACAGCTTGAGGCAGTTACTCCGTTTGTAGAGAAAATATTAATTTATCAGTATACCGGTCTGATTAATAAGCCCGGAACAAATGTAATTGCCGGGCATCCCGATTCTTTAAAACTATACAAACAACTTGTAAAACATCATTATCTGGAAGGATAACTTAACAGGTATGCAATATGAGCAGAAATTTTTCGAGAAGAGGTTTTATAACCTCAGCAGCCGCTTCAGCAGCGGCATTTACCCTCCCCGGGTTTACAACATCTCCTGACAGTCAAAAGAAAAGAGATAATTTTATTTTAAACAAGAATCCCCTGAAGCTTGGACTGATGACCTATCTGGTCGGAAGTAAATGGGATATTGAAACAATAATTAAAAACTGCAAAGAGGCCCAATTTGAGCATGTTCAATTGCGGACCACCCATGCTCATGGTGTTGAAGTAACCTTGACTTCTGCCCAGCGTGCCGATGTAAAAAAACGTTTTGCTGATGCAGGTCTTGCTATCAGTATGGCAAGCGCTTTTCAATATCATTCAACCGACCCGGCTGAATTAAGAAAAAATATTGAAGGAACAAAGCAATACCTTCAGCTTGCTGCTGATGTGGGAGCATTGGGTATCCGGGTATTCCCCAATGCAGTACCGGCAGAGGGTGATCCTTCCAGGGAAAAGATCCTGGAACAGATCGGGAAATCAGTCTCCGAATGTGCAACTACCGGATATAATCTCGGCGTTCAGGTAAGGCTCGAGGAGCACGGTCAGGGAACAGCCAACATTCCGGTAATAAAGAAGATCCTTGACTATGCCGATAATCCTCATGTCTGGATCATCTGGAATAACTCCGACAGTGATTATACAGGAAAAGACCTTCCGAAAGGATATGAGGGGATGAGCCTGGAAGATCAGTTCAATCTGGTAAAAGGAAGGATCGGAAATGTTCATCTCCGGGAATTATATACCGATTATCCATGGAGAAAATTGTTCAGTCTGCTCAGCAAATCGGGTTATAAAGGTTATCTGGATATTGAATTATCTGATGAAAGCTGTGAGCCGGTCCGTATGATGAAAAATTATCGGGTGGGATTTCTTGCTTTACAAAATGCACTGTGATAAAATTCTTTAATCCTGAAAATGATAAACAGAAGAAGCCTGGTCAATAAAAGCATCCTGGGAACAGCCGGTCTGGCGATGCTTGCCACGGGTATCGGAAAGGCCGAAGGTGCCAGGGAAAATAAACCTAACATCATTATGCTTCTTGTCGATGATCTTGGCTGGAGAGATGTGGGATTCAACGGAAGCAGGTTTTATGAAACACCGAATATCGACAGGCTTGCAGCTAAAAGCATGATATTCAATCAGGCTTATGCAGCATGTGCTGTCTCCTCTCCCACCCGTGCATCGCTTCAGACAGGACGTTATCCTGCAAGAATTGGAATAACTGACTGGATCCGTGCCAGGTTCCAGGTTCAGGATGGGAAGATAGAAACACCTCCTCCCTATGAGGAAAATGGTGACAGAAAACTGAGAACTCCCTCAAATCCATACTGGATGGAACTTGAAGAGGTAACAATAGCCGAATTGCTGAAAACAAATGGCTATTTCACCTGCCATGCCGGGAAATGGCACCTTGGCCCGGATGATTATTATCCTGAGAAACAAGGTTATGATGTTAATATTGCAGGTTGTGACATGGGACAACCTGTCAATTATTTTGATCCTTATGCCAACAAACAGGGAGTCACCTTCCCGAACCT